>DATJXP010000101.1:0-8923 GCA_035500035.1 Candidatus Acidiferrum sp.
GCGCACAATTACCCCAACCAGTCACCACCAACCTTGGCCTGGTGCAGGGAGAGTCAGTTGCGGACGGCAAGATAACAGTTTTCCGCGGCCTGCCCTATGCAGCACCGCCCATCGGCGTGAACCGCTGGCGTGAACCGCAAGCACCGGTCGGCTGGTCCGGTATCCGGCTTGCCGACCGCTTTGCTCCCCGCTGCGTGCAGCGCGGCTTCGCGCCAGGCGCCGATCAGCCGCAAAGCAGCGAAGATTGCCTTTATCTCAATATATGGACTCCGGCGACCTCCAACAACGCCCATCTGCCGGTACTGGTATGGCTGCATGGCGGCGGCTTCTTCGGCGGTGCCGGCAGCGATAGCGCGTACGACGGCACCAATTTGGCAAAACGCGGCGCAGTGGTAGTGACGACCAATTACCGGCTCGGCATTTTCGGCTTCCTCGCTCATCCGGAACTGAGCGCCGAATCGCCTCATCACAGTTCGGGCAACTATGCACTACTCGACATGATTGCCGCATTGCAATGGGCACAAGCCAACGTAGCGGCATTCGGCGGTGACCCGGCCAACGTCACCATCGTCGGCGAATCCGCCGGTGCGCAATCGGTGGGCGTGCTGGTGGCAACGTCGTTGACGAAGGGACTGTTCAAGCGCGCCATCCTGCAGAGCAGCGGCTGGCTCGGCTTCAACATCAACGCGATGCCGACACTGGCAGCCCGTGAAGCCCAAGGCGTTGAACAGGTGAGCAAGTTCGGTGTCACCTCGATCACGGAACTGCGCAATGCGAGCACGCAGCAGATTTTCGAGAAATTCCCCAATAACGGCGCCATGGTGGTGGATGGTTATGTACTGCCGAAAGATGCATCGCTGATTTTCGCCGCTGGCCAGCAGCAGCCGGTGGACGTACTCGCCGGTTCCAACAGCAACGAAGCTGCGTTCTTCGGACCCGGGTTACAGACAATGGCGGCGCTGGTTGACTACCGACAGAGCCGGTTTGGTCCGCAAGCCGCGGCATTTGCCCGCCTGTATCCGTTCGACAGCGATACCAAAGCCCACGATATGTACTACAAAGCGTTCAGCGCCGAAATGGCGTGGCATGTACGCCGGCTCGTGCAATACCAGCATGACCGGGGCCAGCATGCTTATGCGTATTATTTCAGTCACGTACCGCCGGGTGGCGAGGCACGCGGCGCGACCCATGTGTCAGAACTTGCCTACATGTTCAATCAGGCCGAACAGAATCCGAAGTGGACGATGGCAGACAAGAAACTGTCGGACCAGATGGCGCAGTACTGGGTCAATTTCGCCACCACGGGCAATCCCAACGGCAAGGATCTTCCCGAGTGGCCAGCGTATCAGAACGGCAAGGGCAACACGGTAATGGGTTTCGGCGACCAGAGCGCGGCGATGAAAACCACAACGCCTTCAACGGCGGAACTCGATTTCTTCGAAAAAGCCTACCAGCATCATCTGCAAACGCTGGCGCACTGAATCACGCTAGCGGCGGCAGCGGGCAATCGAGCAGCGCTGCCACGGTGCGCAGCAGCGCGATTTCGTCCACTGCCAGCTTGCCGTCGTTCTGCACACAACAGACCATCGCTTTCAACAACGCAGGTTTTTGCAGCGGCCTCAGCGCAGCCAAACGTTTTATCGCCGGCTCCAATTGCGCCAGTGCCGCTGCCGGCTGATAGGCAGCTGCAGGCAGTTGCAAACGATTCCAACCCGCGGCAAAAGCGGCAGCGGCTTCGTCGGCGTTCTCGTTACCGGCGCGTGCCAGCACCGACAGCAACAGCACGCAATCGTCACGACATTCGACCAGCAACAATCGGCCGGCCTGCGGCCGCCTGTCGTCACCCTGGTAATGTTTCATCAACAGCAGCAGCGTGCATTCCTGCACCGACAGTTCGCCATCGACATCAGCCAATTGCTGCACCAACGAATTCAACTGCTGCCACTGTGCGGGCGACAGCTGACGTAGAGCCGGCTGTGCAAGTTCAAGCAAGGTCTGGTCGAGCTCACGCGGCAGCACCTGCAACAACGACAGCTGACGCGTAAGCTGCTGATAAGACGCTGACGACAACTGTTGCTGCAACAAAGCCAGCTCCTGTCGAGCGGTATCGGCCGCTGCCCGTGCGACCGGCAATGCGCACAGCAGCAATGACGCATCCAATGGCGTTGCCAACTGCTCGCGCAGTTGATCCGGGATCTCCGCCAGCCGCGCCACCGCGTGCGACAGATGCCGATCGGTAGGAGCGCCGATGGCCGTTACCACGGCGGTTTCCAGCACGGCAGTCTGCACACTGCGAAGATCGCGGGCGCCTGTTCCATGCGCCGATTGGCGTGAATCTTCATCGCCCTCGGTTGAGCCGGTCTCCTTGGGGTCCAGCATTTTGCCGTCCCACTGCGGATCGATTCGGCGAATGCGCTCTTCCAGCGGCGGATGCGTAGCGAACAACCAACTGCTGCGCTCGTACACACCTTCGCCGAACAACAGGTGGCCGATCTCAGTGGCATTGCTTTGCATCAAGCGCGAACCGAGCGAGTAACCGCCGATTTTTTTCAGCGCATTGCCGATGCCATCAGGATTGCGGGTGAACTGCACTGAAGAGGCATCAGCAAGGAACTCGCGTTGACGACTCACGGCCGATTTGATCAGGTTGCCGAACAGTACGCCGGCATAGCCGAGCACGATGAAGAGCAGGCCAAGCATGAACATGATGTTGCCCGTCTGGTCACGATCGCGATTGATAGGACGTGGCGCTTGCAGCAATATGCGACCGATCAACGTGATCAACAACAAGCCATGCAACCAGCCGATCAAACGCAGATTGAGCCGCATGTCGCCGTTGAAGATATGGCTGAATTCGTGGGCAATCACGCCTTGCAGTTCATCACGGCTGAGCAGATGTACCGCACCCCGCGTAATGCCGATCACGGCGTCCTGCGGATGGTAGCCGGCGGCAAAGGCATTGATGGCGTCATCCTCGATCACGTAGACCGGCGGCACCGGCACGCCGGAGGCGATGGCCATCTCTTCGACCACGTTGAGGATCTTGCGCTCTTCCGCACTGGCGTCATTGCCGTGCAACAAGCGGCCACCCATCTGTTCGGCGACAGCCTTGCCCCCGCTGCGCAACTGCGCCGTGCGATACAGCGCACCCAACAACACGACACTGATGATCACCAGCGCCACTTCTGGCATCAGTTGGGTAACGTGCAACGGCGCGGCGACGTAATGACGCGCGGCATTCTGTTGCTGCGCGATGTTCACCACCATCACCGCCAGATAGCTGGTAACCAGCACCAGCGTGGCAATGGCGAATACGAACAACGCAACCAGACGGAATGTGGAAGCTCTGGCGCGATCCTGCTGCTCGAAGAAATTCATCGGCAGAATGCAGACGGGAAAGTGTTGATCGAATTAGTTGAAGCTGACCTTGGGCGCGTCCTGAATGGCAGCGCTGTCGGCAAACTCCAGCAATGTGGCATTGGCAACGTGACCGAACATGGCAGCCAGCACCACTGCCGGGAACGATTGCTTGTAGGTGTTGTACGCCGTGACTGCATCGTTGAACGCCTGGCGTGCGAACGCTACCTTGTTTTCCGTGCTGGTGAGTTCTTCCGACACCTGCATCATGTTCTGGTTGGCCTTAAGATCAGGATAGGCCTCCATCACCACGTTGAGCCGGCTCATCGCACCGGCCAATTGGCCTTCGGCCTGCCCCAGCGACGTCATCGCGGTGGCGGAACCCGGTGCAGCGCTGGCAGCGGTAAGCCCGGTGAGGGCCTGGTTACGCGCCTTGATGACGGCCTCGAGCGTTCCGCTCTCGTGCTTCATGTAAGCCTTGGCGGTTTCTACCAGGTTGGGGATCAGGTCGTAGCGACGCTTCAACTGCACGGCAATCTGCGCAAAAGCGTTTTCAAAGCGGTTTTTCAACGCCACCAGTTGGTTGTAGATGCCGATCGCGCCGAACAGCAGCACCGCCATGACCACCAACGTCACTATCATGCCTACACTCATCATCGTTCTCCTTGTCTAACCGTAGATTGGGGCCGGATCATGAAGCGAACGCAGTAACCCCGCAACGGTAATCTAGGCGCCAATTTGCCGTAACCAGTCCTGCAGATTGTAATGGTTGCTCACGCGTTTGATGCGGCCGCCGTCGATTTCGAAGAATGTGCCGACGCGCAGACGATAGGTTTGCCCTTGCGCCGGCGGCAGTTCGCTGTCGGTCTGCAGATAAGTGCCGGTCAATTCGAATTCGGCGGCGGCGCGCTTGCCATCGGTGCTGACGAACAGGCAGGGATTGTGCACGGTTTCCTTGTAACAGCGTTCCATGTGCTGCAGGAATTCACGAAACTTCTGCTTGCCGTGACGCGGCGAGCCCTGACACGGCTCGTGCACCACGTCCTCCGCCAGCAGCTCCAGCATGCCGTTGTAGTCACCTGCGTTGAAACACTGGTAATAGCGTTCGAGTATGTTGCTCATCGTTTGCTTCCAAATGAAAACCCCGCAATGTCACATGACGTTGCGGGGCGTGTTTACCGGTTCGCACCGGCGGTATCGTTACTGGCCCGGTGGCGCAAAGGCCGGCGCATTCTTCGCAGCCACGGCGCGATCGACCATGTAGGCGCGGATCGATGCCGTATCGGCAGCAGTGAGCTTGCCTTCGAATGAAGCCATGCCCTTGTCCTTGCGAATGCCGCCCAACACAACCTGATCAAACGCCTGCTGGCTCGCCAATAACGGCGAACGGCGCAGATCCGGGAACATGCCGCGGCTGGCGCCACCATCGCCGTGGCAGATGGCACATGCACCACCATACAACGTGCCGCCCTGCGCGATCTGATCCTTGTTGCCAGTCTGCTCCGGCGTGATATACGGCGGCGGCTCATAGTCGGCATTCGGCGGCAATTGCGCCTTGCCTCCGAGCCTGAACACCAGCAGGCGTGCATAGGTCGGAGCATAGTAGCCACCAGGGGCCGGGCCACCGACCACTTGCGCCACGTACTGTTCGCCGTCGAGTTCATAGGAAATAGAGCCGGCGGCAATACCGGCCTGCACCGGATACGACCAGACTTGTTCCCCGGTATCGGCCTTGAACGCCACTATCTCGCGCGTGGCGGAATTACCGGTAAATAGCACATTACCTGCCGTTACTTGCATGCCGACGGCAGAACCCGTTGGCCTCGACGACTCCCACACCGCCTTGCCCCGCACCGGATCCCATGCGATCACCTTGGTGGCGCCACCGCGCGGAATCTTGTTGCCGGGTTCATCGTAGGCTTTGTCGCCACCAGTAAAATTCACGTTCAAATTGAAGTTGCCGGGACTGCCGTTCGGCATCACGGTGTAGGCAATACTGCTTTCACGGCCTGGAATGTAGAGCAGGCCCGTCTTCGGGCTGTACGCCATTGGATGCCATGAGTGAGCCCCAACCGGGCCAGGCTGCGCGATGCGTGGACCTTCAGCCAGCGTGTAACGTGCCTTGTCGTTGATGACCGGACGGCCGGTCTTGAGGTCATAACCCGTGGTCCAGTTCACTGGCACGAAGTTGTTGGCCACCAGCAATTGGCCGGTGGTGGCGTCGATCATGTAGTAGTAGCCGCTCTTGGTGGCCTGCATGGCGACATGACGGTTGGTACCGTTGACGTTGATGTCGGCGATGGTGATCTGCTGCACCGCGTCGTAATCCCACTCTTCGGCAGGGATTTCCTGGTAGTGCCATTTGTATTCGCCGGTGTCGGCATCGACCGCGACGATGGACACGGTAAACAGGTTGTCGCCGCCTTCGGGACTGCGGGACTTGGAGTTCCACGGCGCACCGTTGCCGACGCCGATCAATAACAGGTTGGTGGTCGGGTCGTAGGTCATGCCATCCCAGGTAGAGCCGCCACCGCCTTTTTCCCACCACTTGCCGGACCAGGTCTTCGCCGCCATTTCCATCGCCTTGCTCTCGAAGCCGTCGGCCGGATTGCCAGGTACGGTGTAGAAGCGCCACACCTGCTTGCCGGTTTCGGCGTCGTAGGCACTGACGTAACCGCGATAAATATATTCGGCACCGGCATTACCGATGAAAACCTTGCCGTTGGCGACGCGCGGCGCACTGGTGATGGTGTTGAACTTGCTTTGGTCGGTGGTGATTGCGCTCCACACTTCCTTGCCGGTGGCGGCATCGAGTGCGACCAGGCGGCCGTCATAAACCCCGACATAGACTTTGCCGTTCCACACGGCGACACCACGGTTGACGACGTCGCAGCAACCACGGGCACCGAATTCGCCGGAGATTTTCGGGTCGTAAGCCCACAACAGCTTGCCGGTTTTGGCATCGTAGGCACTGACCTTGCTCCAGGCCTGCGTGACGTACAACGCGCCATCCACCATCAGCGGTGTCGATTCCTGGCCGCGATTGGTATCGAAATCGGCGAACCAGGCCAGACCGAGGTCCTTGATGTTGTCAGGCGTGATCTGCGTCAGCTGACTGTAGCGCTGCTCCTTGTAGGTGCCGCCGTAGGTCATCCACTGGCCAGGTTCCTTTTCAGCGTTATTGAGCCGTTGCTGATCAACCCTGGCTGCCGCAGATGTCCCCGATTGGGCTGCGCTTTGCGAAGAGGAGGCTTCCCTGTTGCCGCCACAGGCCGCCAACATCGTAGCCAGTACGAATACCGGCAAAAGACGGGATTTGCTCATGTGGGATACCTGTGTTTTTAGGTCGCGGCGGATATTAGCCCAACTGCCCCGCGTGACAATACAAGCCACTCGGACTACACAGGAAGATCGAAGATTGGAGAGGGGTTAACAATGCAGCGCCCGCAGCGCTCGAAGTCCACTTGCCCTGAACAGCGCAACTCTACTGTCAGTAGCGTTTTTCTTATTCGAAAAGAAAAACAGCCAGTGAGCACCACTTCCAAGACGTGCTCACTGGCTGCAAGGGGAACTTTATCGAATACCGACGCTACCTGCCGCCACTCGATGCAAACAGAATAGCGATTCGTAATTACTCAGTCAAGCACTGAATACGAAAAATTTGCCTACTCCACCCCAGAGGTTCCGCTTCGCTACCCGTCTCATACAGTTCCACCGTTTGCCACTTGCAGTGATGCGCAAAACTTTCGCTGGGAATTGTCGCAATCCCGGGAATTCAGGTACTTCGCGCTCTTGTCACCGCTGCGCCGGCTCGGTATGTTAGCCCTCGTTCCGCATCGACCTCACGCCAATAACATAATCAGAATTCCAGTTTCATTCCGCGTGGAAAAACTTACCCCCCCAACCCAGACACACGGTCTGACCATCAAGCAGGAGCGCGGCCAGGTCACGTATGACCGGCTTATTTCGACCGGCTTCAAGATGCTGGAACTGCGTGAGCTGCAGGATATTTCCATCGCGGAACTTACCAAGGAGGCAGGTTATTCGGTCGGCGCTTTCTACTCGCGTTTCCGCAGCAAGGACGAATTCTTCGACGCCTTGATCGCCAAGCATCTCGAGACGCGATCTGCCACCCAGGTTTACCTGTTCGCCACGCTGCCGCCGGAAACCCTGGTAACCGAGCTGGTGCACAACATCGTGAGTTACTACCTCGATCGACGCAAATTCTGGCGAGCAGTACTGGTGCGCAGCGTGAAGGACGATGACTTCTGGGAACCGATCCACCGGCACGGTGAGGTTCTGCGCGACCGGTTCAGGAGCCGTTTGAAAAAGGATATCGGTCGCGAACTCACGGCCGAAGAACAGGCCAATGTCAATTTTGCGTTCCTGATCCTGCTCGGCGCCATCAACAGCACCATCATCAACTATCAGGGTCCGGTACAGATGGGCGAAAAACTGTTCATCGATGAATTGACACGTGCCTTCCGGCTCATTTCCGGCTACGACGAACTCAAACCCAAGGGACTCAAACGCGCACGCTGATATCTGCATGCTCTTCCAGACCATCGCTCCCGCGATGCAATCATAAAAACAACACGGCCTCAGGCCGGGAGGTAACCAATGTATCAATTCCTACGCCCTTCTTTACCGCAGCGCGCGCTGCTCATGTGTACCGTGCTCGTCGGCGCGGCTGGACTGACTTCCTGTGACCATCGATCTTCGACATCGGTATTGCAAGCCCTCACCGGCATCGCCTCTGCCAACGCCGCGACACCGGCCACGACGGCCAGGCGTCCCGACAAACCCAACATCCTGCTGATCGTCGCTGACGATCTGGGTTACAGCGATCTCAGCATTTACGGCGGCGAAATCCCGACGCCGAACATCGATACCCTGGCCCGCGGCGGCATGATTCTCGATACTTTCTACGCCAGCCTCACCTGCTCGCCCACGCGCTCGATGCTGTTGTCGGGCACCGACAACCATCTCGCCGGCCTAGGTGTGATGGGCGCGCCGACACGCGCCGAACACAAGGAGTCGCCCGGCTATGTCGGCTATCTGAATTTCCGCGTCGCGTCGCTGGCGGAAGTATTGAGCGACGCCGGCTACAACACCTACATGGCAGGCAAATGGCATCTGGGCTCCAGCCAGGACAAGGTGCCGACCGGCCCGCACCAGCGCGGCTTCAAGAACGCCTTTGCATCATTCGATGGCGCGGCCCATCTCGGCGGCTGGGACTGGCGCGGCCCGCAGGATTCCGATTACTACGACAACGACAACATCGTTCATGTCGGCAAGGACTGGTACACCACACGCGATTACACGAAGAAGATGATCGGCTATATCGAAGCCGATCGCGCCGAGCACAAACCGTTCTTCGCCTACATGGCCTACACGGCGCCGCACTGGCCGCTGCAGGCACCGGATGAATCGATCGCCAAATTCAAGGGCTGGTACGACAAAGGTTACGAAGCCGTTTACGCGACCCGTTTCGCCCATCAGAAGGAACTCGGCATCCTGCCGCCAGGTGCCGAACCGATCGACAATTCCCGTTTCAATCCGCGCT
>DATJXP010000102.1:0-5794 GCA_035500035.1 Candidatus Acidiferrum sp.
CCAGCCATTCAGGCGGGTCGTTGACTGTACGCAGCGAGGGTTCGCTCGTACGTGGCTCTCACGCAAACTTCTACGCAACCTGCCGCAGAAATCGTTACGGAAATGCGCTGATGGGTAATCAGCCTTCCCACACGTCAAACAGGGGCGCAGATTATCGGGATAAAACGCAGAAAGTCAAGGAAGCGTCAGTACACAGACACAGGAAGAGAGCTTATTTGCCGCTGCTGAGCTGCTTCGCCACCGCATCGGCCTGATCCAGCAGTCGCAGCACGTTGCCGCCCCAAATCTTGCCGATGTCGGCTTCCGTGTAGCCGCGTTTGACCAGTTCCAGCGTCACGTTGAAGGTTTCGCCGGCATTGTTCCAGCCGATGATGCCGCCACCGCCGCCGAAATCGGACGAGATGCCGACGTGATCGATGCCGACTTTCTTCACTGCATAGTCGATGTGATCGACGAAGTCGCTCACGGTCGCGCCGTCACCGGCCTTCAGGTAAGTCTTGAACGCCACCAATTGGATGACGCCGCCGTTCTGTTTCAACGCTTCCAACTGCTCATCATCCATGTTGCGCGCATGCCGGTACACGCCATCGACGCTCGAATGCGAGGCAATCACCGGCGCCTTCGACAGTTTCGTCGCCTGCAACATCGTGTTCTTTGACACGTGCGACACATCGACCAGGATGCCTTGACGATTCAATTCGGCCACCACCTGCTCGCCGAACTTGCTGAGCCCGCCGTGTTCTTCCGGCACCTTGTCGCCGGCCTCCGCGCGCGGCTGCGCCGAATCGCCGATGTCGTTGTGGCCGTTGTGTACCAGCGTCATGTAACGCGCGCCGCGCTTGCGGAAATCCTTCAGCACGCTCAAGTCCTTGCCGATCACGAACCCGTTCTCGATACCGATGAAAGCCACCAGCTTGCCGGCCGCGTGCAGTTTTTTCGCTTCGCTTGCATTGGTGGCAAGGCCGATACGCTCAGGATAAAGCTGCACCATGCGGTGAATCGCATCGAACTTGGCCAGCGCGTCGGCACGCGCCTTCAGATAATTTTCCGGCGTGCGCTCGGTCTGCCCGACATAAACGATGAAGAAACCGCCACCGAGTCCGCCGCTCTGCATCTTGTCGAGCGAGACCTGCGCATCGGCGCGGTCGCCCGGCATCGATGCACTGGTAGCGAAGTTCAGTTCGATGTCGTCGTGGGTGTCGATGGTGAACACGCGCGAGTGGATGGCCCGCGCACGCTGCTCGAGATCGTCCGCCGCCAATACCGGCGCAGTCAGCGCAATGACCAATGAAACAGCAACAACCCGTTGTCCCCAGCGCAGCATGAAATGCTCCCATCGCAACAGTGAATCGAAACCAACAGAAATCAGTGCGTCATCGCATAGACGGTGTAATTGACCGCGAAGCGATACGCCCGTGCCGTCATCGCCTCCGGATACTCAGGAAAGTCGGCATTTTCCCACGCGTCGCCCATATCCATGTTGTGATTGAGCACCACCATCAGCCGACCCTTGTCGTCAAACACACCGCGCCAATCGGGCTTGTAACCGTCTTTTTCGTAAGTGACGCCGTTGTAGAGCGCGGCAAGGCCGGGAATCTGGATCGACTTGTCCAGTTCGAACACGGTATGGAATAACTCATTGCTTTCCGGGATTTCCACTATGGGCCGGTCGGGAAATACCTTGCGCATCGATTCCATGAACACTTCCCACTCCTGGGTGCCGTGGAAGTCGTCGCAGAAAAAGAAACCGCCGCGCAGCAAATAATCGCGCAACACCGCGGCTTCCTGATCGGTAAGCACCCAATGGCCAACTTCTACCGCATAGAGAAAGGGAAAATCGTAAACGTTGTCTTCCGTCAGCTTGATGCGCTCGGCGCCATCGCCGGCGAGGCTTACTTGAGCCGCATCCACCGTGGTCAGGCGTTGCACGCCTTGCATGAAAAAGTGTTCGGCTTCAGGCCAATCGATGGTCCAGCTGGTGCCCGGGTTGGCGAACTTTTCGCCGCGGCCGAAACCGCCATAAATCAGGCGTACCCAGTGGAATTCCGCGCTGGGTAACGGCGGTACTACGCCGTTGACCGGGGCACGCGTGCGTCCGGGAATGTTGCGCCTGCCGTACTGGCCGTAACTGTCTGTCGATGTCAGCACCAGCACCGCCAGCGCCAACAGCAGACATGAGTAGTGCCAGAACCGCATCCTGCCCCCAAACCAAATCAAAACCGGTTTGGACTATAAACCAACAATTGCGAAACCGGTATGGAATTTCAGCGGTCAGAGCTGCAGCCAGCGCGCTGAATTACACCTGCATTACACCAGCATCACACCTGCATCACTTCTACATCACAACAAAGCCTTGATGCGGGCTTCCAGTTCGTTGGACTGCAGCAAATCCCAGTAATACGTGGTCGGGTCGCAGCTGTCGTGCTCGACGATCTTCAGGTCGTCGTCGCGCGCCGACGCGCGGTGCCGCACCAGCGGTTTGGTGTAGTAATCGTCGGTGATCGTCATCACGCGCTCCATCGACAGGCGATCGTCAGCGAAGGTGTAGCGCTCGACGATCTTCGAATTGGGGCCGCCCTTCAGCGGCAATCCCGAACCGTCGAGCCAGCCGGCCGCCAAGTGCGTGGTTTCGATCACCAGTTCGTTGCCTTCCCAGTGTCCGACCGAGAAGCCCATCGGACGGCCCGGATAATCGGCCGGTGCGGTGCGGCCATCCATGTAGATGCGACGCGGCGTGTTGTGTTCGATGTAAACGAACTCGTACATCATGCCGCCATCGACGATTTCCATGTCGTACGGAGCGCCGAAGATGCGCGGCAACCCTGGTGCTACACAGCGCAACGAATAGTCGTCGTGATGCACGGTCTTGGCGAACAGCGCCTTGCCTTCGGCGGAGAACGGCGTCGGCTTGGGATCGAGATCATCGACCGTTACATGGAACTTGTACGAGTTGCGCCACGGTCCGCTGATGTCGAATGGCGCTTTCGCGTTGACCTTGGCATAGCCGTAATTCTTGCCCTTGGTGGCATGCACCTGGTTCGGATCGCGCTTGGTGACATTGGCGGGTGGAAACACCTGGCCATTGGCCTTGGTCACGCCTTCGATGAACATCTTCCTGGCTCCGTCACGGCCCAGCGAACCGCGCACGGTGATTTCGTCGCCCGGTTTCAGAAAGTCGGCAGTCCATCCGGCAGCACCCAGCGTGGTGGCGCTCGAGCCTTCCAGCTCCCAAGTCTCCTTGGTGCCATCCTTCTTCGCCACTTCCACCATGTAACGCGGATGCGGATTGGAAAACCGGCCACTGGTGACCACGCCGTGGATTTCGCCCTTGGTGTCAGTGAACTCGGCGCTGAACGAATGGTGCGCTTGCACCAGCGGAGGCAACGACCCAGCCAGTACGGCCACCACCAGCGCGCAGGACAGTCTTTTCATCGGATACCCCTCCCGTTGCAATGCCTGTGAGTCGTTGCCCGTACTGCAAAACCCGAGGCGAACGCATTGCCGCTGTTATTGTGTTGGTCGGCAATGATTTCATTATAGGACCGGCCACGACCGTTGCGGCCGCAACCCCAATTTTTCCTTTTTCTTGCTTGTCCCATCAGTCGCAATCGCTGACTCAGTCACGCCCTATCAACGACTTTCGCATGACGCCGTGGTTGGTGTTGGCATTGGTGCCGTCGGTATTCATGCGTAGGGGCACGCCATGGCGTGCCCTTCCGTTTACCAATCGATATCAATGCTGTTCGGGCACGCCATGGCGTGCCCCTACGGGTTTCTTGCTGAAGGCGATGTCCTGCCCAACCAGACTGACGACAATCGTGCTACCCGGCGGATAACTGCCCTTCAACACTTCCTGCGCCAGCGGATTTTCCAGCCACTGCTGGATCGCGCGTTTCAGCGGCCGTGCGCCATAGACCGGATCGAAGCCGAGCGTCGCCAGTTTGTCGAGCACGCCCTTGTCGAGCTGCAACTGCAAGTCGAGCTCGCCCAGGCGGCGCTTCAGCAGGCTGATCTGGATCTCGGCAATGCCACGCACCTGCGCCTGCTGCAACGGATGGAACACTACCACTTCGTCGATGCGGTTGATGAACTCGGGGCGGAAATGGCGGCTGACCACCGGCATCACTGCTTCCTTCACCTGCTCCTGCGTGACCGAATCGCTGCCGTCCTGCATCAGGTCCATGATGCGATCGGAACCGAGGTTCGACGTCATCACCACCACCGTGTTGCGGAAATCGACCGTGCGGCCGTGACCGTCGGTCAAACGACCATCGTCGAGCACTTGCAGCAAAATGTTGAACACATCCGGATGCGCCTTCTCGACTTCATCGAGCAGCAATACCGCATACGGCCGACGCCGCACGGCTTCGGTGAGATAACCACCTTCTTCATAACCGACATAGCCGGGTGGCGCGCCAATCAAGCGCGCGACCGAGTGCTGCTCCATGAACTCGCTCATGTCGATGCGCACCATCGCTTCTTCGGTATCGAACAGGAATTCGGCCAGCGCCTTACAAAGCTCGGTCTTGCCGACACCGGTGGGACCGAGGAACAGGAACGAACCGTTGGGCCGGCGTGGGTCGGCAAGTCCGGACCGTGAACGCCGCACCGCATGGGCCACGGCATTGACGGCCTCGGCCTGACCAATGACGCGCTTGTGCAACTCGTCTTCCATGCGCAACAGCTTCTGCTTCTCGCCTTCCAGCATCTTCGCCACCGGAATGCCGGTCGCGCGCGACACCACTTCGGCGATCTCTTCTTCGGTAACCTTGTTGCGCAGCAATTTCAGTTCAGTAGTTTGCGGATTGGCGGCGGCGTCGAGTTTTTTCTGCAGCGCCGGGATCACGCCGTATTGCAGTTCCGACATGCGTGCCAGGTTGCCCGAGCGGCGCGCGGCTTCGAGATCGATCTTCGCCTGCTCCAGTTCGCTCTTGAACTTTTGCGCGCCCTGCACGGTGGCTTTTTCCGAGCGCAGGATTTCGTCGAGGTCGGCAAACTCTTTTTCCAGCTTGGCGATTTCTTCCTCGAGTTTTTCGCGGCGCTTCTTCGACGCTTCGTCGGTTTCTTTCTTCAGCGCTTCGCGTTCGATCTTCAACTGGATCAGGCGGCGCTCGAGCCGGTCCATGTCTTCCGGCTTGGAATCGATCTCCATGCGGATCAGCGACGCGGCTTCGTCGATCAGGTCGATGGCCTTGTCCGGCAACTGGCGGTCGGTTATGTAGCGCGCCGACAATTTCGCGGCAGCAATGATGGCGGAGTCGGTGATGTTGACGCCGTGATGCACTTCGTAGCGCTCTTTCAAACCACGCAAAATGGCGATGGTGTCGGTTTCGCTCGGCTCTTCCACCAATACTTTCTGGAAGCGGCGTTCGAGTGCGGCATCCTTTTCGATGTACTGGCGGTATTCGTCGAGCGTGGTGGCACCGACGCAATGCAACTCGCCGCGCGCCAGCGCCGGCTTCAGCATGTTGCCGGCATCCATCGCGCCTTCGGCCTTGCCGGCCCCTACCATCGTATGAATTTCGTCTATAAAGAGGATGACCTTGCCTTCCTGCTTGCCGAGCTCGCTCAGCACCGCTTTCAGGCGTTCTTCGAATTCGCCGCGGAACTTGGCGCCGGCGATCAGCGCGCCCATGTCGAGCGAGAGGATTTTCTTGTCCTTCAAACCTTCCGGCACTTCGCCGTTGACGATGCGCTGGGCCAAGCCATCGACGATGGCGGTCTTGCCGACGCCGGGCTCGCCGATCAGCACCGGATTGTTCTTCGTGCGCCGCTGCAGCACCTGGATCACGCG
>DATJXP010000103.1:0-3474 GCA_035500035.1 Candidatus Acidiferrum sp.
ACCCCTCATGTTGGCTCTTACGCTGACTTGCCAGGCCGCAGAACCGGCACGCTCACTGGCAGACTGCCAGGCAATTACCGATCGCACGGCTCGTTTCGATTGTTATGACAAATTCGAGTCACGCCCCCAAGCCACCATCCCGTCCGGGGCCACCCAATCAACCATCCCGGCAAAGTTGCCAACGCCGTCCAGTTCCTCTGAGCAAACCGCCGCCAGCACGACTGCAGCGAGCAGCGCCAAGGTCAATACATTACCGACCGAGCCATCCAAAAAACCTTTCTACAAACGACTGCTGCCTTTTGGCTGGGGCGATGACAAAAAAGACGACGTAACAACCAGCGCTGCCGCGACGACTCCTGCAAACAAAGCGCCGGCAGCCGCGCCCGACAGCACGGTAGACAATTTCGGGATCAGCCAAAAATCCGCCAAAGTGGGAACCACGGCGAGTGGATTGCAAGAGCTGACGGACACGGTCGCCGACGTAAAACTTAGCGGAGCCAACACGCGCACGATCACCTTGACCAGCGGCCAGGTCTGGCGCCAGATGTACGATCAAACCTACATGCTGGAAATCGGCGACAAAGTCAGCATCAGGCCATCGACGTGGGGAGATGCCTACCGCCTCTACTCCGACCGATTGGGCAGCTTCATCCAGGTCAAGCGCATCGATCAACCTGCCTCTTCGCAGTCCAACTGATCGCCATGCGTACCAAAGAAGAGCAGCGCAATCTCCAGCACGTCATCGACATGTTCAACAACGTGCTGGTGCCGCTGGATTCAACGATGGTCGATAAATACATCTCGCCCAACTACATCCAGCACAGCCAGATGGCGGCTCCGGGCGTGGCCAGCCTGAAAAAATTTCTCGATGAACGTCACCTGGACAGCCCTGAAGCCGAGCAACATCTGAAACGTTCGTTCGTCGATGGCGATCATGTGATCCTGCACTACCACGTCAAACGCTCCAAAGCCGATCCCGGCTTCGCCGTCATCGACATCTTCCGGCTCGAAAACGGCCTGATCGTCGAACACTGGGATTGCGTACAGGACGTACCGACCAAGTCGCCCAACCCCAATTCGATGTTCTAACACTCCTTCTCCTGATTTATTACGGAGCCTTGCATGCCTTTCCACAACAAGATCGCCGTCGTGCTTGGCGGCAACAGCGGCATCGGTCTGGCCACCGCGCGCCAGTTGTTTGCCAAAGGCGCCACTGTCGCCATCAGCGGACGCGACCCGGCAACGTTGGCCAAGGCCAGTGCCGAACTCGGCAATTGTCTGGCGCTTGCCTGCGACATTGCGGATCCGGTTGCGCAGGATCGTTTTTACGCCGAAGTGAAAAACCGCCACGGCCACATCGACATTCTGGTCGTCAATGCCGGCGTCGGTTCGTTCGCGCCGGTACGCGCGCTGACGCCGGAATTGTGGGACTCGATTCATTCGATAAATCTGCGCGGTTGTTTCTTTGCCGCGCAAAAAGGCCTCGCATTGATGGGCAAGGGCGGCAACATGGTATTCACCGGATCGATAGCGTCCGAACTTGGATTGCCCGGCAACTGCGCCTATGCCTCGGCAAAAGCCGGATTGCGCGCAGTGGTCCGCAACATGGCAAAGGAACTGGTGACCGAAGGCATCCGCGTCAACATGGTGAGTCCCGGCCCCACCGAAACTCCGATCATCAATCGCAACAAGGGCATGAGCGCCGCCGATGTCGAAGCGTTGCGCAACATGATGACGAATGCGGTGCCGATGAAACGCATGGGCGACGCCGATGAAATCGCCAACGCCATCGTCTTCCTCGCCTCCAGCGTCGCCAGCTTCATCACTGGCGTCGATCTCTACGTCGACGGCGGCTGCGTCGAGATCGGCTGACGCGTTACGGCGTGTACCAGATCGGCGACGACCACGCGCGTTCCTGGATCGTCAGCGGCTTGCCGGATTTTTTCGGATCGATCTTCAGCGCCACTGCATCGTAAACCTGGTGCCGCGGCGTTTCGATTTCGAGCGCGCGCACGTAGTAGAACGCGCGTTGTTTCGGGTCGAACGACGGATCGCGCCACATCGCGTTCAACTGCACCGCGCCCTGTGTGTTGTCATAGCTGGCGGTTTCGATATTCACCGTGCTCGGCAACGCCGGCACGAAACCCTTGGCATCAGGCTTGCGCTCACCGGCCCACGCCACGTCGTAAACCTTTTCGTGCGTCTTGCCCTTGGCATCGAGCCAGCCTTTGATGATTTCGACACGATCCAGGTTGCCACTGAGCGGGTCCTTGCTCACCTGCACCAGGAAAGTCGGCACCTTGCCCGGCGGGGCGGTCGACAGATCGCCGCCCATCGGCACTCCTTTTTTGTAACCGGTTTCGGCGGCATCGGTCAGCAGCGCATCCGCCGCTTCGAAATCGAAACCGCCGAAGAAACGCAGCGCGATGCGCGGGCCACTGGTGCCATACACTTCCTTGCGCTTGAACGCCTCGGCAATGGCTTCACGCGTGTTCTCGGTGGCCCACACGCCGGCGAGTCCGCCCGCGGAGGTATCCCACGCCGCAAAGTTGCCTTGCATCGCCACGCGCGAGGCAGGCAGGCTGTCGCTGACCAGCTTCCCGAGAAAATCGTCTTCCCGCACCGAGGTCAACCCGGTATGCGAATCGGTGCCGCCGACGAAGCCGAACTTGTAGGGATTGGCGCCGATGTTCGCTTCCATTTGCATACCTTGCAGCAAGGCACTGCGTGCATAGGAATTGGGGCTCACCTTGGCGTCGGCCCCGGTCAACAGTTTGTTGCGGATTTCGAAACCGGCGAAGGGATCTTCCGGCGAGAACTGCGGATGCACTTCCGAAGTACCCTTGATCTGCGTGATCTCCATGACCGGTTCCCACCGCATGCGCGTGCGTGCGTAAGCGGCGGTGAACGGGCGACCGTCACTGTCGACCACGTCGAACATCTTGCCATCGGACATGTTGGAATTGTGCGGGATCGCGACGAAGTCGGCTCCGGTTTCCTTGCTGGTCTTGTCCAGCCATGCCCACAGTTCTTCCGGTTTTTCGGTGTCGTAGTAACCGAGTGGCACGAATTTCTTCGCGGTTTCGGCGTTCGCTGGCGTGAAGATCACGCGATGCAGATTGGCCCAGTTCGGCGCCGGCGACCATTCCCAGCCGATCATCGCCGTGAACTTGCCCGGATGATTGTGCCTTTCCGCGATGTCGACTTGATCGCCCCAGGTCCGCCGCCGGATTTCCACGGTGTTGAAATCGCGCAACACTTCCTCGCCGCCGCCGCGGCCGATCTGCCCCACTTCGGCGAAGGCGGCGCGCGGATTGGTCTTCTGCGCCGCTGCCAGACGCTTGCCGGAAGCCGTTGCCAGGAACACGGGGTCTTCCTTGTCCAACCGTACTTCCAACTGCAACATTTCGGAGTGATCGGCAACCACCAGGAAATCGAGCGGACGGTCGATGCGTATCTTCTGCTTGCTGGCGG
>DATJXP010000104.1:0-4453 GCA_035500035.1 Candidatus Acidiferrum sp.
GTTCTGCTGGTCCCCGCCCACTCGCTAGTCATCCCCAGCAAGGTCGATCTGAAGACCCGCCTGACCCGCTCGATCACGCTCAACATCCCCTTGGTGTCGTCTGCGATGGACACCGTCACCGAGTCGCGCCTGGCCATTGCGATGGCGCAGGAAGGCGGCATCGGCATCGTCCACAAGAACATGAGCATCGAGGAACAAGCGCGTGAAGTGCGTGCGGTGAAGAAGTACGAAAGCGGCGTCGTCACCGATCCGCTGTGCATCACGCCCGATACCACGGTACGCAAACTGATCGAAATCACCCGTGAAAACCGCATCTCCGGCATGCCGGTGGTCAAGGAAACCAACGGCAACCGCGAACTGGTCGGCATCGTCACTTCGCGCGACGTGCGTTTCGAAAAGGATCTCAACGCCACGGTCTCCAGCATCATGACGCCGAAGGATCGTCTGGTAACGGCACGCGAAGGCGCCAGCCTCGACGAGATCAAGGCGTTGATGCACAAGCACCGCATCGAGAAAGTGCTGGTGGTCAACGACGCTTTCCAGCTGCGCGGCCTCGTCACGTTGAAAGACATCCGCAAGGCCGAAGATCACCCGAATGCCTGTAAAGACGCTATGGGTCATCTGCGCGTCGGCGCCGCGGTCGGCACTGGTGCCGAAACCGAAGAGCGAGTCACGGCACTGGTCGCCGCCGGCGTTGACGTCATCGTCGTCGATACTTCGCACGGCCATTCGCAGGAAGTGCTGAATCGCATCAAGCAGATCAAACAGAAATTCCCCACCATTGCGCTGATCGGCGGCAACGTCGCCACTGCCGAAGGCGCGCTGGCGCTGGTGGAAGCCGGCGTCGATTCGGTGAAAGTCGGTATCGGCCCGGGTTCGATCTGCACCACGCGCATCGTCACCGGCGTCGGCGTGCCGCAGATCACCGCGGTGTCGAATGTTGCCGCTGCGTTGAAAGGCACTGACGTCACCCTCATTTCCGACGGCGGTATCCGCTTCTCCGGCGACATCGCCAAGGCCATCGCCGCCGGCGCCAACGCGGTAATGATCGGCAGTTTGCTGGCCGGCACCGAAGAAGCCCCCGGCGAAGTCGAGTTGTATCAAGGTCGCAGCTACAAGGCCTATCGCGGCATGGGTTCGCTTGGTGCCATGGCGCGCGCGCACGGTTCCAGCGACCGCTACTTCCAGACGCTCGACAGCGGTGCCGCCAAACTGGTGCCGGAAGGCATCGAAGGCCGCGTGCCGTACAAAGGGCCGATGTCGGCCATCGTGTTCCAGCTGACCGGCGGCGTACGTTCGAGCATGGGCTTGACCGGTTGCGCCAATATCGAGGAAATGCGGGTGAAGCCGCAGTTCGTCAAGATCACCTCGGCCGGCGTCAGCGAAAGCCATGTGCACGATGTCACCATCACCAAAGAAGCTCCCAATTATCGAGTTGGGTGATGGTGTTGCCTGTAGGGGCACGCCATGGCGTGCCCGTATCTGAGTTGCCAACAAGGCTTTGAATGAACATTCATCAGCAAAAGATACTGATCCTCGACTTCGGTTCCCAATACACCCAGCTCATTGCCCGCCGCGTGCGCGAAGCGGGTGTTTACTGCGAGATTCATCACTGGTCTTGCCCCCAGGAAGATTTCACCGCGTTCGCGCCGAAGGGTGTGATTCTCAGCGGCAGCCCGGAAAGCGCCAATCTCACCGATTCGCCGGCAGTGCCGGCGCACATCCTGCACAGCACGCTGCCGATACTCGGCATCTGCTATGGCATGCAGACGTTGGCCGAGCAGTTGGGCGGCAAGGTGGAAGGCTCCAACAAGTCCGAGTTCGGCTATGCCCGCATCGAAGTGCTGGGCGTCGATTCGCTGCTGACCGGACTGGATCACGAAATCGTCGAAGGCGACCGCCACTACCAGGACGTGTGGATGAGTCATGGCGACAAGGTCACCAAGCTCCCGGTCGGGTTTGTCTGCACCGCCGCCACCGACAGCGCGCCGCTGGCGGCGATGATGAGCAACGATGGCCGCATCCACGCACTGCAATTTCATCCGGAAGTGACGCACACCAGATTCGGCCAACAGTTGTTGAACCGCTTCGTGCACGACATCTGCGGCTGTGAACGGCTGTGGACGCCGGCCAACATCATCGACGGCGCCATCGCCACCGTGCGCAAGCAGGTTGGCAAGGATCAGGTATTGCTCGGGCTTTCCGGCGGCGTCGATTCATCGGTAGTCGCTGCGTTGCTGCATCGCGCCATCGGCGATCAACTGACCTGCGTGTTCGTCGATAACGGCCTGCTGCGTCTCAACGAAGGCGACCAGGTGATGGAAGTGTTCGCCAGGAACATGGGCGTCAAGGTGATCCGTGCCAATGCCGAAGAAATTTTCCTCGGCAAACTGAAAGGCGTTGGCGATCCGGAAGCCAAGCGCAAGATCATCGGTACTACTTTTATCGACGTGTTTGATGCCGAAGCCGCCAAACTTTTTACCAGGAAAGACGGCGAAGTGAAGTGGCTGGCACAAGGTACCATCTATCCCGACGTGATCGAATCCGCCAAGTCCAAGCACGGCACCGCCCACGTCATCAAATCGCATCACAACGTCGGCGGCCTGCCCGAGAACATGAAGATGGGCCTGGTCGAACCGCTGCGCGAACTGTTCAAGGACGAAGTGCGCCGCATCGGCGTCGCGCTCGGCCTGCCGCCGCAGATGGTCTATCGCCATCCGTTCCCGGGCCCGGGCCTTGGCGTGCGCATCCTCGGCGAAGTGAAGAAGGAGTACGCCGACGTGCTACGCAGAGCGGATGCAATTTTCATTGAAGAGCTGCACCGGGCAGGGTGGTACGACAAAACCAGCCAGGCCTTCGCCGTGTTCCTTCCGGTCAAATCGGTCGGTGTCGTCGGCGATGCGCGCCGCTACTCGTGGGTGATCGCACTGCGGGCGGTGGAGACCATCGACTTCATGACGGCGCGGTGGGCGCATTTGCCGTACGAACTGCTGGAGACCGTCTCCAACCGCATCATCAACGAAATCCGCGAAGTTTCACGCGTAAGTTACGATATTTCGTCGAAGCCGCCGGCGACGATCGAGTGGGAATGAGGTAACTTGGCGGCACTGCAAAGAGGTCCGCGATAGCCAGTCAGCCAGACGGACAGCAGTTGATGTTGTGGATACGATTCTTGCCCGCCTCTCGGAAATTTTTTCCATACAGTTCAAGCGTCCTGGTCTTGAGCTGACCGGCGACATGAAGACCGGTGACCTTGAAGGCTGGGATTCGTTCAGGAACGTCGAGATACTGATGGCCTGCGAATCGCACTGGAACATCCGCTTCTCGTCGCGGGAAATTGACCGCATCCGTACTGTTGGCGACCTGGCGGCTTGCATTGCCGCCAGGATTGCCTCCAATTCCTGACTTTCCTTATGACGACAGCGGCCCTCAATGATCGCATCCGGCGCGCACTCGCGCAGGAGATCGATACCGGGCAAACCATCGACTTGCTGGTATCGGCGGTCCAGCAAAAACCGTTCAATGCCGAACTGCGCCAGTTGCTGGTCATGGCCTGTCTCGAACAAGGCCAGTGGCAGGAGGCCGCCGCCGCCATCAACGAGAAGAGCCGTTTCTGCGGCCTCAAGCCGGTCGATGGCAACCTGATCATCAAGCTTCACGCAGCGATGATTGCCAATGCCTGCAAAGGCCCGGC
Organism: Candidatus Acidiferrum sp.; assembly: GCA_035500035.1. Lineage (GTDB taxonomy): Bacteria > Pseudomonadota > Gammaproteobacteria > Pseudomonadales > Pseudohongiellaceae > CAILUG01. The sequence continues at coordinate 3,695 of DATJXP010000104.1, forward strand.
TTTCGACGAATTCATTGCCCATCCCTTGGTCCAGGAGTTGACGGCGGATACCGCCATCGACTCGTTTGCCGATGTGGGGCGTGTACGCCAGGTGGCAGAGAAATTCATGCGCCATGGCATGTTCGACTCCGCCAAAGACATCCTCTTGCAAGCCATCGTGCAGATGCCGTCCGAGGGCGCGTTGCATTTGATGTTGATCCGATGCCTGTTCGACATGGGTGCGCTTGCGGAAGCGGCAGCCGCAGTGAACAACAAAAGCGCGGCTTGCGGTCTGAACGATGCGGACGTAGCGCCGGTTTCCCGGCTGTATTCGGCCATCGTTGCCGAGGGCGTACGTGGTGCCGAGGTGGACAGATTTCTGTTGAACGATTTCGTGCAACAACTGGCCGCCGACAATTCCATTTATTGCAGATTCGAATCGTTGGGAGATGACTGCGAATTCGGCACCGTGCAGCGGCGATTGGGACAGGAGCCACTCGGGCTGCTGCGCTTTGCCAGCATTCCGCTTGCTACGCTGATCAAGCTGCTCGACAACGGTTTCGCCAATTTCGCGGCCGTGGAAAATTGCGAACTGCGGATTGTCGAAAGCGGGGACAAATCACAATACGACCTGTACGACCGCGCCTACGGCTACCAGATTCATACCTTCATCAATGTGGACAAGACGAGCGATATGCCGTCGATACTGGTCGGATTTTGCGCCCGTGTGCAGTTCCTGACGCGCAAGCTGCTCGACGATCTGGCAACCGGCGAGAAGAT
>DATJXP010000105.1:0-4661 GCA_035500035.1 Candidatus Acidiferrum sp.
ACTCGCGCTTGATGCGTGCCAGCATCTGCAAGCCCTTTCCCAGCCCCGGGCCGCGGAACGAATTGATCGACGAACGGTTGGCCTTGTCGAACGAAGCCTTGAATACGTAAGGAATGCCGAGCTTGCTGCAGACGCGCTTGAATTCGGCGGCAGTGCGCAGCGCCAGTTCTTCCGATTCCAACACGTTCATGCCGCCGACCAGGATCAGCGGCAGAGAGTTGGCGATGGCGATCTCCCCGAGCTGCAGCGTGACTTGTGGGGGGCTGACTGTCGTCACTCTCAGTGGCCCGCTGACCGCGCGTGGCTGTCGTGCTGCTTGATGGCCGCCTTCACGAAGCCGGTGAACAAGGGGTGGCCGCTGCGCGGCGTCGAGGTGAATTCCGGGTGGAACTGGCAGGCCAGGAACCACGGGTGCGCCGGAATCTCGATCACTTCCATCAGCGCACCGTCGATCGACTTGCCGGTAATGCGCATACCGTTGGCTTCCAGCGGCTTGATGTAGTTGTTGTTCAACTCATAACGATGACGATGACGTTCGATGATGACGTCTTTCTGGTAACACTCCTTGGCCACTGAATTGTCGAGCAATCGGCACTGCTGGCCGCCGAGGCGCATGGTGCCGCCGAGATCGGAACTCTCGCTGCGCAATTCGACGCCACCGGTAGCATTGGTCCACTCGGTGATCAGCGCGATTACCGGATCCGGCGACTTGCGATCGAATTCGGTGCTGTGCGCCTGTTTCAAACCGAGCACGTTGCGGGCAAACTCGATCACGGCGATGTGCAGGCCGAGGCAGATGCCGAGATAGGGAATCTTGTTGACGCGCGCATATTCGGCGGTCTGGATCATGCCGTTGATGCCACGCTCGCCGAAACCACCTGGCACCACGATGGCATCGACGCCTTCCAGCGCGCCGGTGCCGTCAGTCTCGATCGACGACGAGTCGATGTAGCGGATCTTGACGCGGGTCCTGGTCTGGATGCCGGCGTGCTTCATCGCTTCGATCAGCGATTTGTAGGCATCAAGCAGTTCCATGTATTTGCCGACCATCGCCACCGTCACTTCGCGTTCGGGTTTCAGCACCGCATCGACCACACGCTGCCATTCGCTCAGATCCGCCGGCTTGCATTGCAGGCCGAAGCGTTTGACGATCACCTCGTCGAGCCCGGTGGCATGCAGCAACAGCGGTGCCGAGTAGATGGTGGCGGTATCGGGCAGGCTGACCACCGCTTGCGCTTCGACGTTGGTGAACAGCGAAATCTTGCGCAGCGACGATTCCGGAATCTCGTGGTCGCTACGGCAAACCAGGATGTCAGGCTGGATACCAATGGACCTCAGATCGCGCACCGAGTGCTGGGTCGGCTTGGTCTTGGTTTCGCCGGCGGTGGCGATGAACGGCACCAGCGTCAAATGCAGGAACAGCGCACGGCTGGAGCCCAGCTCGACCTTCATCTGGCGCACGGCTTCGAGGAACGGCTGCGACTCGATGTCGCCGACAGTGCCACCGATTTCGACCAGCGCCACATCGGCGCCGGCGCAACCTTCGGTGATGCGCGCCTTGATTTCGTCGGTGATGTGCGGAATCACCTGGATGGTAGCGCCGAGATAGTCGCCACGGCGTTCTTTCTTGATTACTTCCTCGTAGATGCGGCCGGCGGTGAAATTGTTGCGCTTCGACATCGTGGTGCGGATGAAGCGCTCGTAGTGGCCGAGATCGAGGTCGGTTTCGCCGCCATCTTCGGTGACGTAAACCTCGCCGTGCTGGAACGGGCTCATCGTGCCAGGATCGACGTTGATGTAGGGATCAAGCTTGAGCATGGTCACTTTGAGACCACGCGCTTCGAGGATGGCGGCGAGGGAGGCGGAGGTGATGCCTTTGCCAAGGGATGAAACGACACCACCGGTAATAAAAATGTAATTCGTCATCTACAACCCATCAGACTTGGCATTTCATGATGGGAGGCCAGATTAGCAGATGGCACTACCATCCGCAAAGCAAATGTGAGCGTAACCAGCGTAGCTGTGGACGATTTTCCGCTTGACGCGACAACGCCGTTGACGGCACCGGTTCATCGCCGATTGCCAGCAATTCGTCACCGTGGTACAGCATGGGAATCGCGTGGCGCAGCCATGGCGGAATGCCGCGCTGCTGGCAGAAATCCTTGAAGCCCTGATGATGGCCATCAGGCTTGACGATGCGTTCGCCGCCACGCCGAAAGCGCACCGTCAACGGCCAATCCACGTTTGCCCTGTCGCTCCATTGCATCACGCCCAGCGGTGCCGGCAGTTGCAAGGTTTGCGATGACGACGGCCAAACCAGTTCGGCCGGCAACTCGGCGGGTAGCGGATTGAGCAGATACAAACTGTCCCGATAACGATGCAGTTCGCGCGCCTCGTCGCCTTGCCCCCATTGCAACATGGCGTGGTCAACCGCCGCCGGTGTCAGCAACTCGTCCACGCAGCGATGCAGCACGGCCCAATTCGGCACTGCCGCCAACTCGGGCGGCTGCCGGCCGAACCAGAATCGCAGCAGGTTGCGCTGGCGAACCGCATTCAACAGCCGCAATGCGGCGACCGACAACCGGTTGGAGAAACCGGCATCGCAGGCAACCAGATCGAGTTGCGCCAGCTCGTCCTGCAAGCTCCCGGTTTCCTGCAGCAGCTCAGCCGAGCGGGCCAATGACGCCGCTGCGGCCGGCCAGCGTCGTTGCAGCGACGGCATCAGTTGCGTGCGCAGGAAATTGCGATCGTAACGGGCATCGACATTGGTCGGATCATCGATCCATTGCAGCGCGTGCATCATCGCGTGGCGGTGCAGTTCGTCGCGGCCGATGGCCAACAACGGGCGCAGCAGCCGGCCGGCGGCCAGAGCCCGGCGATCCGGCATGCCAGCCAAACCATCGGCACCGCTGCCGCGCAGCAGACGCAACAACAAAGTCTCGGCCTGGTCATCCTGCTGGTGGGCAAGCAGCAACACCTCATCGGTTTGCAGTTCGACGGCAAACGCCTGGTAACGGGCGTTGCGGGCTGCGGCTTCCGGCCCCGCGCCTGCGGCGTGATCGACCTGCACGCGACGAACGGTCAACGGCACTTGCCATTGTGCGCACTGAAGCTGGCACTGCCGGGCCCACTCGTCCGCAACCGGTTGCAAGCCATGATGGACATGCAGCGCTCGCAGTTCCCCAGCGACGAGCCCCGAACGCCGCAACTGCGTCATCAGGTGCAACAAGACGGTAGAATCGAGACCGCCGCTGTAACCGACGCACAGCGCCTTGGCAGTCTTCAACTCGGGACAGGAAACCAGCACCCGCTCCGCCAGGGAGCCGCCGGTTACGGCGGGATCAGCGGGCGCGCTGGGCACCATGGCTCATCAAGCGGCGGTAGCGGCGTTCCAGCAATTCATCCATGTCCATGCGGCTGAAACGATCCACCTGCATCACCAGTTCGGCCTTCAAGCGGTCGGCCATCGCCTTCATGTCGCGATGCGCACCACCGAGCGGTTCGGCTATGGTCTGATCGACGATGCCGAGCTCTTCCAGTCGCGACGAGGTGACACCCATCGCTTCGGCCGCCGCCGCCTTGTGCTCGGACGACTTCCACAGGATGGTGGCGCAGCCCTCCGGCGAAATGACGAAATAGGTCGAATACTGCAGCATGTTCAGGTGATCGCACACGCCGATGGCGATGGCGCCGCCCGAGTTGCCTTCACCGGTCACGGTGGCAATGATCGGCGTACGCAGGCGCGACATCACTGCCAGGTTTTCGGCGATCGACTCATTGATGCCGCGCGCTTCCGAATCGACGCCGGGGTAGGCGCCAGGAGTGTCGATCAGCGTCAACACCGGCATCCGGTAGCGCTCGGCCATCAGCATCAGGCGACGCGCCTTGCGATAACCTTCGGGCTTCGGCATGCCGAAGTTGCGCCGTACTTTTTCCGAGGTGCCGCGTCCTTTCTGATGACCGATGACCATGACCGGCAGCCGGTCGAGATAGGCGATGCCGCCGATGATCGCCGGGTCGTCGGCGAAATAACGGTCACCGTGCAGCTCATCGAAATCGGTGAACATGTAGCGGATATAGTCTTCGGTATAGGGCCTGAGCGGATGGCGCGCCAGCATCGAAATCTGCCAAGGTGTCAGCGAACCGAAAATCTTTTCGGTGAGCTTCAGGCTCTTGTCCTGCAACTTGGTGATCTCGTCGCTGATGTTGAGCTTGTTGTCGGAGCCGACCAGCCGTAGCTCGTTGATCTTCACTTCGAGATCGGCGATGGGCTGTTCGAAATCCAGATAATCGGGGTTCATAGTTCTCACACGGCGGCCAACGCGGCCACCTTGCCGGTATTACTGATAATTGAGCGCCACACTGGCGCTGCCAAAACGTTCACGCAGACGCGACAGCAATTCGTCATCCGGCTGTACGCGCCACTGTTTCCCCAGGCTGAGCGTACCCCGCACCAAACCGCGCGGCCCCGCTTTCTCCACCTGCAGCAAAATGGTGCAGCCTGGTTCCCGCACCTCGTGGTCCGTGCCGTTTTGACGTCCTTCCCTGGCTGGGCGCGTGGGGGCAGTCACCGGCTTGGCAGTACTGGCCAGAAGCCGGAACGACCCCAGCAGCGACTCCAGAGCGGCCAGCGATTCTACCTGCAATTGGTGGGCTTGCAA
>DATJXP010000106.1:0-14990 GCA_035500035.1 Candidatus Acidiferrum sp.
ACAGCACGCCGTACACTTCGACCATCGTGCTCCTGGTGCGCAAGGGCAACCCGAAAAACATCCACGACTGGAACGACCTGATCAAACCCGGCATCGGCGTCATCACGCCCAACCCGAAAAGTTCGGGCGGCGCGCGCTGGAATTACCTGGCCGCGTGGGGCTACGCGCTGAAACAACCGGGCGGCAACGACGACAAGGCCAAGGAATTCGTCAAAGAGTTGTACAAGAACGTGCAGGTGCTCGACTCCGGCGCGCGCGGTTCCACCACCACCTTCGTGCAGCGCGGCATCGGCGACGTGCTGATCTCGTGGGAAAACGAGGCCTTCCTCGCCGTCAACGAACTCGGCCCCGACCAACTCGAAATCGTGGTGCCGTCGGTGTCGATCCTGGCCGAACCGCCGGTGGCCGTGGTGAAAGGCAACGCCGAGACCAAGGGCAATCTCGAAGTGGCGAAGGCCTATCTCGACTACCTGTATTCGCCGGAAGGCCAGACCATCGTCGCCAGGAACTATTATCGTCCGCGCCATCCGGAACAGGCGAAGCCCGACGACGTCGCCCGTTTCCCCAAACTCGACACGTTCACCGTCCGCGATCTGTTCGGTAACTGGAACCAGGCCCAGACCCGGCACTTCAACGAAGGCGGCGTGTTCGACCAGATCTATCAGCCATGAGCGTCATCGCCGATCCCGTGCTGGTGGTGCCGGGCTTGCATGACGACGAGTCCGATCGCTGGCAACGCTGGTTGCAGCAGCACTTGCCGCAGGCGACATGGATCGACGGCATCGAGCGGAACGAAGCGGTGCTGGCGCAATGGGCGCTGTGCATCCGCGATGCGCTGGCGAAAGCGCCGGCGCCGCAGTGGCTGATCGCGCACGGCTTCGGTTGCCTCGCCAGCGTGGTGGCGGCGGCCGACCGGCCGGAACAAGTGGCGCAGCTGGTGTTGGTGAGTCCGGCCGATCCCGACCGTTTCGATTGCATGGGGCTGCGGCCCGACCGCAGCGGCTTCACCCGTTACAGCCTGCCGCAAGTGCTGCCGCAACGCGGATTGCAGGTAAGCGGAATACTGGTCGCCAGCCATGACGATCCCTGGCTCGCCTTCGACGCTGCCCGCGCGCTCGCGACCCAATGGCAACTCGATCTGCACGACGCCGGACGTACCGGGGCCGAACCGTGGCCCGGCTTGCTGCCGTTGTTGCAACGGCTGCGGCAACGACAACAGGCACCGCACAAGCCGGCGGCACCGGCCGCCAATTCCCTGCGCCGGGGCCGCGGCAGCGTGCTGGCCGCCGTGCGGCAACTGACGCGCGAACAGATGCAGAGTCCGCAGGATCATCGGCTGTGGAGCGCCTCCTCTCCCTAATCACAATTTCTGCTAACCAAAGCTGTTTTTATTGGTTCTTGCCCCTGTCGCCGCTGCCTAGACTGCGCGCACTTTACCGGAGTCATTCGATGTCACTGCCCCTGTCAGCCACCGCCCCGCGTTCGAGCGCACGCCGCGTGCTGCCCGGCTTCCGGCTGACGTTGGGTTACACGCTGGTGTATCTGTCGCTGATCGTGCTGATCCCGACCGCGGCGGTGTTCCTGCGTACGATGGAACTGTCGTTCGGCCAGTTCATCGACGTCATCAGCGCGCCGCGCCTCGTTGCATCGTACCGGCTGTCGTTCGGCGCCTCGCTGCTGGCCGCTGCCATCAACGCGGTGTTCGGCCTGCTGCTGGCATGGTCGCTGGTGCGCTATTCGTTCCCGGGCAAGAAGCTGGTCGATGCGCTGGTCGATCTGCCGTTCGCGCTGCCCACCGCGGTAGCCGGCATCTCGCTGGCGACGCTGTACGCGAAGAACGGCTGGCTCGGCCGCATCTTCGAAGGAGCGCTCGGCATCAAGATCGCCTACACGCCGCTCGGCGTGCTGGTGGCGCTGGTGTTCATCGGCCTGCCGTTCGTCGTGCGCACGCTGCAACCCATCCTGGAAGACCTCGACAGCGAACTGGAAGAAGCCGCCGCCAGCCTCGGTGCCAACCGCTGGCAGACGTTCCGTCATGTCGTGCTGCCGGTGTTGACGCCGGCGCTGTTGACCGGGTTCGCGCTGGCGTTCGCGCGCGCCGTCGGCGAATACGGTTCGGTGATCTTCATCGCCGGCAACATTCCGCGCGTGTCGGAAATCACGCCACTGATGATCATCACGCGGCTCGAACAGTTCGACTATACCGGCGCCACCGCGCTGGCGGTGGTGATGCTGGTGTTCTCGTTCGTCATGCTGCTGGCCATCAACGCCCTGCAGAGCTGGACTGCGCGCCGCACCGGGAGAACACTGTGACTGCTCTCGCCGCCACTGCGCTGTCCGCGACGCGCTTCGAGCGCAACACCGCCACGCGCGAAAATCCATTGATCAAATGGAGTATCGTCGGCATCAGCCTGGCGTTCTTCATCCTGTTCGTTCTCATGCCGCTGTTCGCCGTGTTCGGCGAAGCGTTGCGTCGCGGCTTTGGTCCCTACTTCGCCGCCATCATTGCGCCGGATGCGCTGGCCGCACTGAAGCTCACACTGACCACTGCCGTCATCGCGGTGCCGTTGAACCTGGTGTTCGGCGTGGCGGCGGCATGGCTGATCGCCAAGTTCGATTTCCGCGGCAAGCAGTTGCTGGTGACGCTGATCGATCTGCCGTTCTCGGTGTCGCCGGTCATCGTCGGCCTGATGTTCGTGCTGCTGTTCGGCGCCAACGGCTGGTTCGGCCACTGGCTGGCGGCGCACAATGTCAAAATCATCTTCGCGCTGCCCGGCATGTTGCTGGCCACCATCTTCGTCACGTTTCCGTTCATCGCGCGCGAGCTGATTCCGCTGATGCAGGCGCAGGGCCGCGAAGAAGAGGAAGCCGCGGTCGTGCTCGGCGCCAACGGCTGGCAGGTGTTCTGGCACGTGACGCTGCCGAACATCAAATGGGGCGTCGTTTACGGCGTCATTCTCGCCAATGCGCGGGCGATGGGCGAGTTCGGCGCGGTGTCGGTGGTGTCCGGCAAACTGCGCGGCCAAACCACCACGCTACCGCTGCAAGTGGAAATCCTCTACAACGAATACAACTTCGCCGCCGCGTTCGCAGTGGCGTCGCTACTGGCGCTGCTTGCCCTTGTCACGCTCGCCGTAAAGACATGGATCGAACATCGCGCCGATGCGGCCTACGATACAAGCGAGCTCGGCATGGAAGCGCCCGCGGCGCTCGAAGCAACCGCGCCCAGAACTGCGCCAATATCCACCAAATAGCCATAGCCCAGGACACGAACAGTGAGCATCCAGGTCAGCCACATCAACAAACGCTTCGGCAACTTCGTCGCGCTCGACGACGTGTCGCTCGATTTCAAACCGGGCGAACTGGTGGCGCTGCTGGGCCCGTCCGGCTGCGGCAAGACCACGTTGCTGCGCATCATCGCCGGGCTGGAACAGGCCGACGGCGGCAGCGTCATCCTCGAAGGCGAAGACGCTTCGCAGCGCCACGTGCGCGAGCGTCAGGTCGGCTTCGTGTTCCAGCACTACGCGCTGTTCAAGCACATGACGGTATTCGACAACGTCGCCTTCGGTCTGCGCATGAAGCCGCGCGCCGTGCGGCTCAGCGACGCCGACATCGCCCGCAAAGTGCACGAGCTGCTGAACCTGGTGCAGCTCGACTGGCTGGCCGACCGGTTTCCGGCCCAGCTTTCCGGCGGTCAGCGCCAGCGCATCGCGCTTGCGCGTGCGCTCGCGGTCGAACCCCGCGTGCTGTTGCTCGACGAACCGTTCGGCGCGCTCGACGCCAAGGTGCGCAAGGAGCTGCGCCGCTGGCTGCGCAAACTGCACGACGAATTGCACATCACGTCTATCTTCGTCACCCACGACCAGGAGGAAGCGCTCGAAGTGGCCGACCGCGTGGTGTTGATGAACCGCGGCCGCGTCGAGCAGATCGGCACGCCGGAAGCAGTGTACAACCAGCCGGCGACGCCGTTCGTTTACGGCTTTCTCGGCTCGGTCAACCTGTTCCATGGCCGCGTCGACGAAACCGGGCTCAAGGTGGGCGATGCCACCGTGGCCAACACCGCCGGCGGTTTCGCGCAGGGTGCCGAGGTATTCGCCTTCGCGCGGCCGCATGAACTCGAGATCGTCACCGATCCCGCCGCCACCGACGGCCTCGACGCGCGCGTGGTGCGGGTGTTGTCGTTCGGCGGCAACAGCCGGGTCGAGCTCGACGGCAGCGGCGGTGCCGAAGGCCAGCACTTCGAAGTGGAGCTGCCGCAGCAGCAGGTCGGCAAGCTGGCATTGCATCCGGGACAGCAGGTACGCCTGCGCCCTTCACGCTTGAAATTGTTCGAACGCACACGCACAGGTTGATTCCATGATTCATGTTTTTGCTCCGGGCGGCAGCCGCGACGGCACCGCCCAGGCCAGGCTCTTGTCCACGATTTTGCTGGCGCTGATCGCCGGCACTGCCCAAGCCGCCGACAGCGGGCAGTCGTACTATGTCGAACCCGGCACCTACAGCACGCAGCGCGAACCGGATCCGCCGTCGTACACCAAGGATGTCGGCACTGCGTACGACGATCACGCGCTGGACTGGCTCGATGCCGGGGTCGAATACCGGCTGCGCTACGAAGACCGCCACAACGACATCCGCCGCCCCGATGCCGTCGGCGACGATCATCCGCTGTTGCAACGCACGCGCCTGTACGCCGGCATCCATGACGTGCTCGATCCGCTGCGTTTCGTGGTGGAACTGCAAGACTCGCGCGAATTCCACAGCCGTTATGCACCCGATGTGCGCGACGTCGATCACCTCGACGTGATCCAGGGCTATGCTGAACTGCGCTGGCCCGCCGCCCTCGGCACCGACGCGCGCGGCAATCAGCGCCAGTTCGACTTACGTGCCGGCCGCTTTGCCTTCGACGAACTGGACCGCCGGCTGGTGGCGCGCAACGAATGGCGCAACACCACCAATGCCTTCGACGGCGTGCGCGTGCAGATCGGCAACGACAACAACGCCTGGGCGCTCGACGCCTGGAGCCTGCAACCGGTGACGCGCCTGTTGACCGATCCCGACAAGCCCAACCAGGACCAACGTTTCGACGGCGTCATCGCGCATCTGCGGCCGTGGTCGGAGTGGATCACGCTGGAGCCGCATTATTTCCGGCTGGTGCAGGATTCCACCGCCGCCACCGCGTTCCATCCGCGCGACATTCTGGCGCCGGGCTTGCGCGTGTACGGCAAGGTGCTGAACGACGCGGTGAACTACGACCTCAGCGTGATGAAGCAACACGGCAGCGACAACGGCCAGCGCACCGACGGCGAAGCATTCACCGCTGAAGCCGGCTACAGCTGGAATCACCTGGCCTGGCAGCCGCACTTGAGCGCGTCGTACGGCTATGCCAGCGGCGACCGCAATCCCAAGGACAACACCAACGACCGCTTCGAGCGTTTCTTCGGCTTCGGCCGTTCGTGGTCGGCCGACGACTACATCGTGTACGAGAACATCCGCGCGCCGAAAATACGGCTCGAAATCCAGCCCATCGACGGCGTGCACATCGACGGCGGCTACAACTGGTTCCGCCTCGCCAGCACTACCGACCGCCTGACCAACCTGCTGGCCGGCGCCGCCTTCAACCGCGACAGCAGCGGCAAGAGCGGCGGCGACGTCGGCAACAGCTGGGACGTGCGCGTGCGCTTCTCGCCGATCCGCCACTGGCAAACGGCGGTCGGCTACTCGTCGTTCGTCAACGGCGATTTCGTCAAGGCACGGCAAGTGGCGGCCACCGGCACCAACGCGGCCGGTTCCAGCTTCTTCTATGTGGAGTTGACCTGGCGCTGGCTGCAGTAGTCCGTTCTAGGCGACGGCGGCGGATTGCGGTATCGTCGCTGCCCATGACCCGACTCAACATCCAGATCATCTACGACAACCGCGAAGGCCGCGTTGGCCCCGGCAAGATCCGCCTGCTGGAACTGCTGCGCGAAACCGGTTCCATCTCCGCCGCCGCGCGGGCGATGAGCATGAGCTATCGCCAGGCCTGGCTGAAGCTGGACGAGATCAACGCGCTGTACGGCCACAAGCTGTTCGACACCGCGCAGGGCGGCCAGGGCCACGGCGGCGCCACGCTGACGCCGACCGGCGAGGAGCTGATCGCCGACTACCGCCGCTTCGAAGCCGAAACGCTGAAGCTGATCGACAAGAAGTATTCCATCCTCGACAAGCCCGCACGTAAACACTAGGGCCTAAGGATTGCGCACGCCGATCTCGGCATCGGCGACTCCCGCCCCCGCTGTCGCCTCCTGCATTTGTGGCTTGTTCGGCGCCATCGGCTTCAGGCCGAACAGCAGGCGCAGCACCGGTACTCGCCGCACCAGCGCTTCGTAGATCAACAACGAGATCGCCAGCGTGCCGAACAACAACGCCAGATACTTCTGTTGCCACACCCACGGTTGCGACAACACGAACCACGCCAGCACCACCATCACGCTCTGGTGCAGGATGTACAGCGGGTAGCTGGCTTCGCTCAGATAATCGAGCGCGCGGTTGCGGAACGACAGCAATTGCCGGCCGTAGCCGAGAAACACCAGTTGCCACCACCAGACGAAGAAGCAAGCACCGATGGCATCGTGCGTCGTATCGTTGTGCCAGACGTTGACGGCCTTGAGCGAGAAGATCGTCGCGGTCAGCGCTGCTGCCACCGCCAGCAGCCGATGCCGGCGTTGCTGCAGCCAGTCCCACGTGCCAGGCAGCCATGCCAGCAGAAAGCCGAACGCGAACAACAGCGCGTAGTGACCCAGCGTGTACCAGTCATAAAACAGAGCATGGGTTTCCGGAAACTGTCGTTTGAGCAAGGCTTCGTTAAGCCCGAGCGGCAATCCCAACAGCAGCAGCCACCAGCCAGGCAGCACCGGCGCACGCCGACTCCGCCACCAGGCCAGCACCGGCAACAGCAGCAGGATGTAGATAAAGAGATACGCGATGAACCACAGGTGATGCCATGCAAAATCGCCTTGTGGATACGGCTTGAACTGCAACACGCGCTGCCAGTAGAAGTCGAGGTAACCATCGCCGTCCCACTGAGGGCGGAACAAGCGCTCGATGTAAACCTGCGGCGGCACGATGACCAGCATGCCGAACACCAAGGGCAGCAACAACCGTTTGGCACGCTCGCGCAACACCTGCCAGGCGCCGCGGCGGCCGAGCGCGAGCCACACACTGGCGCCAGCGATCACGAACAGCAGCGGCATGCGCAGCCGGTGCGCGATGTCCATCGGCAATTCCAGCGAGCGCACGACCTGGCTGTCGACGATGTGCCAGCCCCAGCCGACGAACGGCATGCCGGAATGGAACATGAATAGAAAGCCGATGGCGATCACGCGCAGCCAGTCGAAAAAATACCAGCGGGGTTGCGTGTCTTTCGTTGCAGCGGTGGTTGAATCAGTCATGGCAGCTCCGTCGCGGTTGTTGACGGGCTTATCATGCGAGCGGCCTGACGACCGCGCAGCGCTTATGGGGTAAGCGGGACTTTTTTGCCAAGCAAGACCAGTGCTTGATCCTTGAAGCGACGACTGAGGCGCAGTGCCTTGCCGCTACGCAACTTTACTTCATAGTCGCCCTTGAACAGCGGCTCCAGCGAGGCGATGGCGGCGATGTTGACCGCCGCCGACTTGTGAATGCGTACAAAACGCTGTGGATCCAGTTGCGCCAGCAACTCCACCAGCGTGCGCCGCAGCGAGTAATGCCCGCTGCCTATATGCAGGTGCACGTAGTTGTCGTCGCTTTCGATCCAGTCGATGGTGTCGGCATCTATCACCTGCAACCGCTCGCCCACTGGCACTACCAGATGAGTCAACGGACAGCGTGCCTGCTGTAATTGGCGCGCGGTGGCCACCGCAGCGTCAGCGCGCTCACCGCTGGCAAGTCGCGCCCGCACCCGCTCGAGCATTTTCTGCAAGCGTTGTTTATCGTACGGCTTCAGCAGGTAATCGAGCGCGGCCAGTTCGAACGCTTTTATCGCGTGTTCGTCGTACGCGGTGACGAATACCAGCAGCGGTGACGCGTCGGCGTCGAGTTGCGCGGCGACTTCGAGCCCGCTGTGGCCCGGCATCTGGATGTCGAGCAAGACCAGGTCGGGTTTGAGTTCGGCGATCAGTTGCAGCGCGGCGAGTCCGTTGTCGGCTTCGCCCACGAGTTGCAGATCGTCGTGTTCGGCCAGCCAGCGCGCGAGTTTCAACCGGGCCGGGGCTTCATCGTCGGCGATCAGCACCTTGATCACGAGTGCGGCTCCGCGATGGTGATCGTCACGCTGAAACACTGGCCATCGTTCGCCAGCGTCAACGTGGCGGCATCGCCGTAATGCGCCTGCAAGCGTTCGCGGCAATTGCGCAGGCCGATGCCGTTGCCGGTTTTTTCATGCGCGGTGTGCACCGGTTCATTGTCGACCCGCAGCGCCAGCACGCCGTTTGGCCGCTCAGCGGAAATCACGATGCGCGTCGGCGCCAGCGACGGCTCGACGCCATGGCGGAACGCATTCTCCAGCAGCGGCTGCAGTAACAAAACTGGCACCGGCGCCGCCAGCGCTGCTTCGTCGATATTCCACTGCAGTTGCACGCGTGAGGCGAAACGCGTGGTCATGATGTCGGCATAGAGCCGCAGCAGCCGCAGTTCTTCCCGCAACGGCACGGTAGCCGTTGCCTCTCCCGCAAGATAGACGCGCAGCAATTCAGCCAGCTTGTTCAGCAACGCATCGGCACGGTCGGGATCGGCCGGAATCAGCGCCGAGATGGTATTCAGCGTGTTGAACAGGAAATGCGGCTGCAGTTGCGCCTTCAATTGTTGCAACCTGGCTTCGGTCAAAGTGCGCTGCATCGCGTGCAGCCACTCCTGTTGTTCGCGCGCGACCACGAACGAATGCAGGCCGAACAACACGCCGAGCCACAGGCCGAGATACAACGCGCACTTCATCGTTTCGTACAGCCATACCGCCAGCCACGGCTCGTGTTCGTAATGCAGGCCGAATAGTGCATAGACTGCATGGCGGATGCCGTACGCCAGCACGACGAACGCGGCCGAAATCAGCGGCAACCACTGGATGTGGCGCCAGAACCAGCGCAGCGGCGACGCCAACAGCGCGCGCTGGTGCTCGCTGTAGCGCAGCATCACCAACGCCAGCGCCGTCATCACGAGCGCCGACGACCCTTCCCACAGCAACGGCTGCCACCACAGGATGTTCGGGTTATGCCAGCTGTCGTGCACCGGCACCAGGATCATCAACAGCCAGAACAGGCCCCACAGCGCCAGCAACAGGCGACGCAGGCTGCTGGGCCATTGATGCAACAGGGTGGTGTCAGGGGCGGACATGGCAGGATTGTAGCCAGCGGCTAGTCGTCCTGCACAAGTTGTGGGGCAAGCGGGACGGCGCGTTGGTCGTGGGCACGCCACAATAACGTTCGATCATGCCGTAGGGGCACGCCATGGCGTGCCCTTCCACGCCAGTCAACGACTGCTTTTACGCTTCAACGGTGCCAGGCCGCCGCTATCGATCAACGGCGCAGCGGCGGCGGCCGCCTTGGCACTGGGCTGACGCCGCTTGCCGATGTTCTTGGTGTAGCGATGGCGCTGCTTGGCCTTGGGCACAATCTTTTTCTGTTTACCGTTGGCCTCGTCCTTCTTCTTGTTGTCCTTCTTATTGTCCTTTTTGCTGTCCTTGCCCTTGGCCTTGCCGCCGATCTTCTTGACCAGGCCTTTGAAGTTCGCCTTCATTTTTTCCACTTCGCGCGGCGTCATCGTCACGCCCAGATAACGTTCGATGCTGCAGTAGGTGTTCCACTCCGGCGGCGATACCAGCGCAATGGCAAGACCAGTTTCGCCGGCACGGCCGGTGCGGCCGATGCGATGCACGTAATCGTCGCCCGAACGCGGAATGCCGTAGTTGATGACGAGGTTGACGCCTTTGACGTCGAGCCCGCGCGCGGCGATGTCGGTGGCCACCAGCACGCGGATGCCGCCCTGGCGGTACAGGCCCATGATGCGCTTGCGTTCGAGCTGGTCGAGTTCGCCGTGCAGGCAGCCGATCTTCATCGACTGCTTGGCGGCGCGGCCCCACGCGGTGTTGTCGCTGCCGTGATCGCGGTCGCGCTGGCTGGTCAGGAACGCCGCCAGTTCCTGCGCATGCTCGCGCGTGTTGGTAAAGATCAGTGCCTTGTCAAACACGGTGTTGGCCAGCAGCCAGTTGGTCAGCTGGTTCTTGTGCGACGGATCGTCGGCCAGGATGCGCTGCTGCTCGATGCTCTGGTGCGCACTGCGATGGGTGCCGATCTCGACGATGGCAGGGTCCTGCAATACTTCACCGGCGATCTTGCCGATGCCGGTGTGCACCAGCGTGGCCGACAACAGCAACGTCTGCCGCTGTTTGCGGCACGCGCGCACGATCTCGAGCACCGCATCGCGAAAGCCCATGTCGAGCATGCGGTCGGCTTCGTCGAGCACGAGGAATTCCAGATCCTTTAGTTCAATCGAGTGTTGCTGCACATGTTCGAGGATGCGGCCGGGCGAGCCGATGATGAACTCGGGGTTCTTGCGGATCAGCGCCTTCTGCTCGTTGAACGAATGGCCGCCGAGAATTAGCCCGGTCTTGATGTTGGTGAAGCCGGCCAGTTCGCGGCAGTGCTTGTCGACCTGATGCGCCAGTTCGCGCGTCGGCAGCAGCACCAGCGCGCGGGTGGCGCTCTTCGGTGCCGGCGTTGCCAGCATCTGGTGCAGAATCGGCAACAGGTAGGCGGCGGTCTTGCCGCTGCCGGTTTCGGCGCTCACCTGCACGTCGCGCCCGGCCAGCGCCACCGGGATCAGCTGTTCCTGCACCGGTGTCGGCGTGGTTAGTTCAAGTTTGTCGAGCGCCTTCAACAGCCGCTCGTGCAGGCCCAGGGATGCAAACAAAGGGGAATTCCTCAGAGATGGGCCGCTATTGTATCCGCGCTACCCGCGAGGGGAGAATGACTATATGCAACATCACGACCAATTACTGCGCTTCAACTTCGACCAACTCGACATCCGCGGCGAGCTGGTTTACCTCAACGACAGCTGGCAGCAGATCCTCGCCCGTTACGACTACCCCGCCGCCGTGCGCCATCAACTCGGCAACGCACTGGCGGCACTGGCGCTGCTGTCGGCCACCGTCAAGTACGACGGCAACATGATCCTGCAAGTGCAAGGCGACGGCCCGCTGCAGAAACTGGTGGTGCAAGTGACGCACGACGGCACGCTGCGCGGCCTCGCCCGCTGGGAAGGCCTGGTGCCGCACGGCTCGCTGCAAGAGGTGTTCGGCAATGGCCGCATCCTGATCACCATCTTCAACGCCAGCGGCGAACGCTATCAAAGCATCGTCGCGCTCGAAGGCCACACGCTGGCCGATGCACTGAACGTGTACTTCATGCAGTCGGAACAATTGCCGTCCACGTTCAAACTGGTCAGCACGCCGACGCTGGTGGCCGGCTTCTTTTTGCAGCAATTGCCGGACTCGCGCAGCACGCGGGAGCAACTGCTGGCCGAAGGCCACAGCGGCGCCGCGCGCGACCGCGAAGAAGACTGGAACCGCATCAACCTGCTGGCCGACACGCTGCAGGAGAGCGAGCTGCTCGGCTTGCGCCCTGAACAATTGCTGCACCGGCTGTTCCACGAAGAGCAGGTAAGGTTGCATGAACCGAAGGCGCTGCGTTTCTCGTGCACCTGTTCGCGCAAGAAAGTGGAAACCACGCTGCTGACGCTGGGCCGCGCCGAAGTCGACGACATCATTCGTACCGAAGGCAAGGTGGAAGTCGATTGCGAGTTCTGCCAGCAGCGCTATGTGTTTGGCGCCCTCGATGTCGCCGAGTTGTTCGACCCACCACCAAGCTCACCCAATGACCAACTGCCACCGGGAGCCGTGGTGCATTAACCGAGCTTTTCCCCTTCTTACATAATAAATTGGCAATCACTCCAACCCTCTGCTACAAGAGGTAGTGACAGGAACAGTCGTCGGGAGAGGGGCATGCCAAGGAAAGCCGCCAGGAAGAAGAATCTGCCATTGGCGCCGGAGCGCATAAACAGCTCCATAATGATGATTCGCGGTCAAAAAGTAATACTCGACAGCGTTCTTGCCACACTTTACGAAGTTGAACTGAAAGCGATGAATCAGTCCGTGAAGCGAAATCTAGAGCGCTTTCCCGCCGATTTCATGTTCCAGCTGACCGGCGACGAGACTGATGCTTTAAGGTCACAAATTGTGACCTTAAAGTCCAGCCGCGGCCGGCACAGAAAATACCTGCCCTACGTATTCACCGAACACGGCGTGGCCATGCTCAGCAGCATATTGCGTAGCAAACGCGCCATTTAGGTGAACATCGAAATCATGCGGGCTTTTTCCCATCTGCGCCAATTGCTGGCTTCCAACGCCGATCTGGCGCGCAAGGTAAAAATGCTGGAGCAGAAGTACGACACGAAATTCAAAGTCGTATTCGATGCTATCAGGGCTCTGATGAACCCTCCGGAACCGGTCAAGAAGCGTCTCATCGGATTTGCGCCCTGGCAAGAATAAAAAATGCCCGCGATCATTTTGTCCCGCCTCTTGATAGTTTTTGCAGCACATTGCGCAATAATTTTCCGCCTGCATCCCCCCGCAAACTCAGGATGGACTCGGGATGGAACTGCACCGCCGCAATTGGCAACGACGTGTGCACCACCGCCATCACCTGGCCGTCGACAGTGCGTGCCGTCACTTGCAGGCAGTCGGGCACGCGATCGGCTACCAGCGAGTGATAGCGGCCTATCCTGATACCGTCGCTCAAGCCCTCGAACATCCAGCCCTCGACTTGCACTAGCTCAGAGGGTTTGCCGTGCATCGGGTAACCCAGCGTCGCCAGCGTGCCGCCGAAATGTTCGACGATGCCTTGCAGGCCCAGGCACACCCCGAATACCGGGATTTGACGTTCGATGCAAAACCGCAAGGTTTCGCTGAGTTGAAAATCGGCGGGCCTCCCCGGCCCTGGCGACAATACGACCAGGTCAGGCTTCTGCTGCGCCAACTGCGCGGCAACGCCCTGCGGCCGCACCGTGCGCACGCGCGCGCCGGTTTCCTGCAGGTACGACGACAGCGTATGCACGAACGAATCCTGGTGATCGACCATCAGGACGCTAGTCCCGCCGAAGCCATCGCGCAGTAGTTCCACACCACCACTGACCGGTTCCGGCGCAGGCGGATGCAATGCCCGCAACAACGCCGACGCCTTCAGCCGCGTTTCCGCCTCTTCCGCCGCCGGGTCCGAATCGAACAACAGCGTGGCGCCGGCACGCACATTGGCGATGCCATCACGGATGTGCAGCGTGCGCAGCGTCAGTCCGGTGTTGAGGTCGCCGTTGAAGTGCAAGGCGCCGATGGCGCCGCCGTAGAACGCGCGCGGCGATTTTTCGTGGTCCTCGAGGAACTGGATCGCCGCCTGCTTCGGCGCGCCGGTCACCGTCACCGCCCATGCGTGCGACAGGAAGGCGTCGAACGCATCGTAACCGTCCTTCAAGCGGCCTTCGACGTGATCGACGGTGTGAATCAGCCGCGAATACAGTTCGATCTGGCGACGGCCGATCACCTTGATGGAACCGGGCCTGCACACGCGCGCCTTGTCGTTGCGATCGACGTCGGTGCACATCGACAGCTCGGCTTCGTCCTTGGCCGAGTTCAACAGCGTGCGGATGTTGTCGGCGTCTTCCATTGCATCGCGCCCGCGCGCGATGGTGCCGGAGATCGGGCAGGTTTCGACGCGGTCGCCCTCGACGCGCACGTACATCTCCGGCGAGGCGGAAACCAGGTACTCCTGCTCGCCGAGATTCATCAGCGCGCCGTACGGCGCCGGATTCTGCCGTTGCAGACGGCGGAAGATGTGCGACGGACTGTCCTGGCACGGCTGCGAGAATATCTGGCCCGGCACGGCTTCGAACAGATCGCCGCGCGCGAAATACTTCAACGCTTCGCGCACGATTTGCTCGTATTCGCCGCTCGCGTGATCGCTGCGCACCTCGCAGTTGAGCGGTGAGAGATGGAACCGCTCGGCCACCACCGTGCGCGGATAGTCGCGCGTGCTCAGCTCTTCGGCATCAACGATGCCGCCGAAGTCGTAGAACAACTGCTGCGCGGTTTCGCGCCGGTGATCGACTACCAACAGCGAGTCCGGCAGATACAGCACCAAATCACGTTGACTGCCGTCACGCGGCAAACGCAGGCGCGGTGCTTCGAACTGGAACGCCAACTCGTAACCGAAGGCGCCGTACAAGCCCAGGTACGGGTCCTCGCTGCTGCGGAACAACGACAACAACAATCGCAGCACCGTAAACACGCTGCGCTGCCGCGTGCGATCCTCCTCGAGCTCCACCGGCTCCGCCGCCAGCACCGTAAAAACGATGCAGTCATCGGCGGACCCTGTCACGCCAAAGTCGGCGCAGCCGACGACGGCGGAGCGCAGTAATTGCAGCAACACCCGCCCGCGCGCATTCAGCGCCTGCAACCGCACGTTTCTGCCGCACGCACTCAAGCGCAGCGGCGGCGCCGTAAAGCCGAGATCCCACCGCGCATAACGCCCCGGCACTTCGCAGCCGGAACTGAGCAACACGCCGGGTTCTGCGTCGAGCTGTGCGATCAACGCATCGGTGGCGCGCGCATAATCGACATCGATGCTGGCGCGATGGATCTGGATGCCTCCGGCAGTGCGGTAGGCGTGGGTCTTGGTGGTTTGCATAAGTCCTCCGTGGGTTTGCGGAGGCCACACCGAAAGAGGAGGTCTGATTTCCGGGGGAAACCAGCGCCTGCGGCGTTCGAAGCTATTCATCCTGAACTGCGCACGATTGCCATCGGCAGCTCAGTTTTCCTACATGAAAAAAAGGCCGCCTCTTCCGGGGCGGCCTTTGGTTCAACTCTTTTCTTCAATAACAGACAGGCTATGAACGCGCTGGTTCAGGGCCTGTCGGGAGTCAGTCAAGGCGGCCCG
>DATJXP010000107.1:0-8729 GCA_035500035.1 Candidatus Acidiferrum sp.
CACACACTGGTTTTCGCCACCGCCGCCGCGCACGTGCATGCGTTCGAGCCGTTGCCGGCCGTGCATGCGGTGCTGGTGCAGAACGTCGCCGACAATGCACTGCACAACGTCAGTGCCCATGCCATTGCGTTATCGGACCAGAGCGGCAAGGCCGAATTCTTCGTCGGCCATGCCCGCAATGTCGGCATGTCCAGTTTCGACGCGCGCGACGACCACACCGGCAAGGTGGAAGTGCAACGCCGCGCCGGCGACGACCTGCTGGCCGAACTCGGTGTTCATCACATCGATTTCATCAAAATCGATGTCGAAGGCCATGAATACTTTGCGCTGCACGGGTTGCGGCAAACGCTCCGGCGCGATCTGCCGGTCATCACGCTGGAATGGAACGACCCGGTGGCGACGGATCGCTTCGCCGGCACCGAGCTGTGGCATTTCCTCACCGCGCATTACAGCTTCTTCGCGCTCGACACCACGCACGACCGCACCGTATGGCAAGGCAAACCGTTCGCCTTCTTCAAACGCAAATGGCACCGGCTGTGGCCGCGCAAGGCGGTGATCCACCGCTTCGATCCACGCTCGCACTACGACTGCGTGGTGCTGGTGCCGAAGGGGCGTGAGGCATTGCTTGAAGAGTTGATGCCTTGACTTGTTGGACTATTTAACGGATTTTCTTGCCAGAGTTGATCGCCGTACTTTTCAACCTCTTCCCAGGGAGCACACTGCGTCATGGATGCGAATACACCCCCCGAATCACCGAAACCCGGCAGCCTCGGCCCATCACGCGCAGCGCGGTATCTCATTGCTGGCGGCATCGCCGTCCTGCTCGTTGCGTGGGTCCTGATCTTCCGCTATGCGGAATCCTTCTTTGACACGATGACAGCTGAAGTAGCGTCATCATCTGCCGACGATGGTGAAGACGGTTACCTGCTGACGCGTTATACGGCTAACGAAATCAAGCGTGCCCGCGAGGCCCACTACCCCGACTTCGGCTTCGACGAGGTGCCGATGGGAGCCGAAGAGGCGTACTACGGCACACATAATCCGATGCGCGCGCTGTTCAAGCCCCATTACGAACTGCTGCACATGGTCAGGACCCGCCAATACGATGCTCTCGCCAGCTACTTCCAGCAATTCCAGACTGCACTGGAGGCGAATACGATTCCGGAGGCCGTGTATCGCGATGCCACCACCAGCGCTTTTCTGGAGAAAGCCGGTCCTGACGACCTGCAGTATTTCGATGAGTGGGTCGCACGCCAGCCGGATTCCTATCTCGCGCAAGGCTATCGCGGCATGTACCTGAGCCAAATGGGCTGGCTGACGCGTGGCCGCAAGTTCATCCGGGAAACTTCACAGGAGAGCCTGAAGGGTTTCGAGGAATACCTGGAGCAGGCTCGTCCGGTGCTGGACAAAGCCATAGCCATGCACCCGCAGTTCCTGGCTGCCCATCTCGAACGCTTGTACGACGCCAAAAACGGCAGCGGTGATGAAGAGCTGGTCACTTTCCAAGACTCGGCCAAGGTATTCCCCGCCTCGTTCGTGCTCAGGGATGCCCACATGGAAAAACTGTATCCGCGTTGGGGTGGCTCGCATCTGGAGATGCGGATATTCGCCCTGCAATCGCAGCAATATGCGCAGCAAAATCCCCGCCTGCGGGCCCTGTTGGGCGAGGAAGCATGGGACATCGCCGACCAGTTGGACCGCGACAAGGATTTCGACAAGGCCATCCCCGAGTATCGCAATGGCTTGTACCACGGCGTCATTGTCGGTACCGCAGCGCGGCTTGCCGAACTTTACCTGGAGTTCCATGACATGGAACACGCGGAGGAGTTGGGGCTCTATACCTTCCGCAACCTCCCCGGCGAGAAAGCGATGCGAGTCGGCCAACTGCTGGGAGAGCAGGCCTACTTAAGCGATCACCATGACCAGGCGTGGGAACTGTTGACTGAGGTAGTGCGCCGCGATGTCGAAAACCAGACTACCTCCAGCATCAACGCCTATTTCCAGAGCTATGATGCTGAGCGCGCCAAGCAGTTGTTCCAACAGTTGGTCGCCGAGTCGCCACGGGCCTCACGCTATTACTTTGCGTTGGCATCCAACCAGGCAGAAACACACGATCCACAAGCCAGTGCTACTTACGCCAAGTATCTGGCATTGTGTCAGGACGGTGGCTGCAATGACCGTGAAATCGCGATCGCCCACATGTGGGCGTCCTGCATGAAGCGCGATGCCGCGTGCAGTTTCAGGCCGGAAATCTATACGTGGGCATTAAAGGACCAGTGAATTATCATCGATCCCGCACCAGGAGGATCGGTTGTGTTCACGTTGTGGCAGGCATTCATATTGTTCGGCGCGCTGCAGAGCCTGCTGCTGGCGCTGGCAGTATCACTGCGACCTGAGTCGCACCGGCCAACCTCTGTGTTGTTGGGTCTGCTGCTGTTGGTCAATGCCATCCTGCTCGGCGAATACGTGCTGATCGCAACCGGCTTCTATGCCGATCTGCCGCATCTGCTGGGCTTCAGCATTCCGTTGTTGTTTGTGATCGGGCCTCTGTACCACGGTTACGTACTCAGCCTGTTGGGAGAGCGCCTGTCCGACCGGCGGCCTGAGCATTGGCTGCCGGCTGCTGTCGCACTGCTTTGTCTGCAATCGTTCTACTGGCAATCAGCAACCAGCAAAGCACAATGGATGCATGCCGTGTTGACGCAAGGTTTTCCGCAATTCCCCATCGGCTACATCCTGCTGCTGGCCGCCGCCAATTGTTCGCTCATCGTTTATTTCTATCGATCCTATCTGGTGCTTGAGCAAGCTGCGGAGCGCCTCGGCGATGAATTCTCCGGCAGCGGCGTGTTGACCGTGCAGTGGCTCAAACGTTCGGCAGCAGTATTCAGCGTAACGCTGGTGTTGTTCCTTCTGCTCTGGTGCGACATGTTGCAGCGGCATCCGCAATTTACCGTCTTGCCGGCAGTGGCTTCGCTGCTGACCCTGCTCGCGCTCGGATTGGGTGTACTGGCTTACTGGCAGCCAGAACTGCTCACTCAGGCCACTCGGCTTGATCTGCCGGTATCGCCGACCGAAGCGGCGGCGCCTGTCAAATATGAAAAAACGGCATTGCCTGCTGAGCAACGCCAACAGTGCCTGCAGCGCTTGCAAACCCACATGACCCGGCAGCGTCCCTATCTCGACTGCAACTTGCGGCTGTCGGTGCTGGCCGATCAACTTGGTTTACCAGCCCACCAGTTGTCGCAGGTCATCAACCAGGAGCTGCAATTGAACTTCTTCGAGTTCATCAACGGCTACCGGGTCGAAGCTGCCAAGACCTTGCTGCGAGCAACCCCCGCCAGCGGATCGATGCTGGAGATAGCGTTGCAGGCCGGCTTCAACAGCAAGGCCAGCTTCAACCGTATCTTCAAGCAGCAAACCGGCCTTACGCCCACCGGCTACGCGGCGGCTAAGCCGTAAACCGCAGTATATCGGGCGATAGTTAACCGTTAACTTCGCCTCAGCTTGCAAGTTGAGGCGCCACGACCGGCGCAATACGGCATCGTGACGACTCCGACTTCCACCGCACAGGCATTGCCGACATGAACAACCCCCGCTCCCCGCGTTTCAAATGGCCGCTGGTCCTCATCGCCGCGTTGACCAGCCAGGTCGTGCTGCTGCTGGCCGACGTCATCTTCGTCAGCTATTACTCGTGGTTCGCCAATCCCGGCCACGACCAGGCGTTCTACTCGGCCTTTGCGCAGGAAACCGCCGGCGCCTTCGTGTTCTGCTTCGCGCCGCCGTTCCTGTACCTGGTCACGACGTGGTTGTGCGACAAGGCTGCGCATTCGCCGTGGCTGCATGCCATGGCTTTCATCACGCTGTACTACGTACTCGACCTCGGCATCATCGTGATGATGGCGGCCGACAAGTTGGGCGACACGCTGCATGCCGGCTACCTGACCAACCTGGCGATGATGTACGTGTCGGCTGCGGTGTCGGTCTGGCTGTGGCAGCGGCGGCAGGCCCGGCGCAGCGGGAGCGCGGCTGACTGACGCCACCGCGTTGTATTACAGTAGCGGCAACCCCGTCACGGAGAACCACCATGCGCTACCGGATTGCCGCCACACTGCTGACCACCGCCCTGCTGGGCGCCTGTTCCAAACCGGCCGAAACGCCGCCGCCCAAACCGCAAGCGGCCACCGTCTCGCCGTCGAAGGGTGGCGAGATCACCAAGGAGAACCAGGGCATCCTGACCGATACCCAGGCCAAGGCCATGAACGAAGCCAACCAGGTCAGCAACAATCTGGAAAAGGCCGAAGAAGAGCGCCGCAAGAAGATGGAAGCGCAAGGGATCTGACTATCGCATTGCCACTGGCAATATCGCCAAAACGGACTATGTTGAAGCCAGTCAACCAACAGTATGGATGCTTTTATGACTGGACGTCCCGCTGGCAGCGACCTGCCCATCGAATCCCGCATTTTCATCATCAATGACAAGAAGGTGATTCTTGATTCTGATCTCGCTTCTCTTTATGGAGTAGAAACCAAGCGCTTGAATGAGCAGGTGACCCGCAACATCGAACGATTTCCTGTCGACTTTTGCTTTCCTCTTAAGAATCATGACCTTGTAAACTTGAGGTCGCAAATTGCGACCTCAAGTTCAGCCAAGCCTGCCCATGGAGGCAGGCGTAGCGTAATCAGAGCCTTCACCGAACACGGTGCCATCATGGCGGCTTCGGTACTCAATTCGCCACGGGCAATAGAAGTCAGCGTCTTTGTCGTACGTGCCTTTGTGAGCCTGCGCGATCACTCGCTCGCCACCCGGGAACTCGGCCACAAATTGGATGAACTCGAACGCAAGGTGGCCGGGCATGGCAACGCGATTGGCAGTCTCGTCAAAGCAATCCGCGATCTAACTCAACGCCCGGAACCTCGCAAGCAGCGCCCTATCGGGTTTGCACCCTGGCAGGAAGATTGAGGTTCCAGGCAGTGTTCATGCACGTTGCGCTTCTGTATCATTAACGTGATACAGATGCCGGGAGCCGCCATGAACCTCAAGATCGACGCCAAATCCGCCACGCCGGTATTCCAGCAGATCGTCGAACAACTGCACTTCCAGATCACCAGCGGCGAACTGCCGGCCGGCAGCAAGCTGCCGTCGATCCGCGCGCTGGCGCAAAAGCACAAGCTGGCGATCAACACCGTGGCCAAGGCGATGCGCCAGCTGGAATTCCGCGGCGTGTTGCAGGCGCAGCCGCGCAGCGGTTACGTCGTCGTCAACAAGGACGCCAGCATCGGCCGCTACCAGGCGCGCGGCGTGTCCAGCGACAAGACCGAAGTGCACAAGGTGGTCGATAAACTCGATCATGGCCTGTTCAAGCACGCCTTCTGCAAGATCACCGAAGACTTCCTGACCGGCAATCCCGATTGCTGCAACGTCATCCACGCCGACGGCAGCGGCACCAAGTCCATCATCGGCTACCTGGCCTACAAGGAAACCGGCGATGCCTCGGTATTCCACGGCATTGCGCAGGACTCCATCGTCATGAACCTCGACGACCTGCTGTGCGTCGGCGCCAACGGCCGCATCCTGCTGGCCAACACCGTCAACCGCAACGCGCTGAACTGCCCGGGTGAAGTGGTGGCAGCGCTGATCGAAGGCAGCGAAAAATTTCTCGCCACGCTGCGCCGCCTTGGCGTGCGCATCTACAGCGGCGGTGGCGAAACCGCCGACGTCGGCGATCTGACCGGCACCATCGTGGTCGACAGCACGGCGGTGGCAGTGATGCGCAAGAGTGACGTACTCACCGCAGCGACGATCAAACCCGGCATGGTCATCGTCGGCCTCTCCTCCACCGGCCAGGCCAGCTACGAAGACAGGGAGAACAGCGGCATCGGCAGTAACGGGCTCACCAGCGCGCGCCACGAAATGCTGGCGTCGTACTACGCCGACAACTACCCGGAAACTTTCGACAGCAACGTGGCGCCGGATTTGCGCTACTGCGGCCCGTACCGCCTCAACGATCCGTTGCCGGGTTCCAAACTCACTGTAGGCGAAGCACTGCTGTCACCGACGCGCACCTATGCGCCGGTGATCCACAAACTGCTCGACGAGCACCCGGGCGTGATCAAGGGCCTGATCCATTGCAGCGGCGGCGCCCAGACCAAGTGTTTGAAGTTCGGCGACAAGCTGCACTTCATCAAGAACAACCTGTTTCCGACGCCGCCGATCTTCAAGGCGATCCAGAAAGTGTCGGGCACCGCGTGGAAGGAGATGTACAAGGTGTTCAACATGGGCCATCGCATGGAAGTGTATTGCGCGCCGAAGGACGCCCGCACCGTCATCAAGGCCGCCAACAGCTTCGACATCGACGCCCGCATCGTCGGCCGCACCGAAGCCTCCAAGAGCGGCAACAAGCTGAGCCTGACCCACAAGGGGCAGGTGTTCACCTACTGACGCGGGTCGTCAGCAAAAAAACTGGCAACCTTGCCGGCTTGCACTATGTTGCAGGCATCTCCCTCCGACACGAGAGCCGCTCATGGATGGCACCTCTTTACCGGCGTTTCATACGACATTGTTGCCGCGCCTGTTTGATCGCCTGCAGGATCCCGCTTGCGCCCCGGCGCTGATCTTTCGTGATCGGCGCATCACTGCGACCCAGTTGCTGGCCAGGGCGCAGCGTATCCATCAGGCGTTGCTGCAACTGGAAATCCGCACCGGCGACTGCGTCGGCGTCTGCATGCAGCGCGCGCCCGAGACCCTCGCCGCGCTGCTCGCCATCTGGCTGTGCGGTGCGGTGTACGTGCCGCTCGATCCGCAGGCACCGCGCGAACGGTTGCGCCAGCAAGTCAGCGATGCCGGGCTGCGTTTGCTGCTCACCCAACCCGAATTGGAAACCGCCATGGCGCAACTGCCGGTTTCACTGTTGCCGGTACTGCCGTTGACGGATGCAGCGGCAGAAACCGCGATGCCGGTAAAACCAGCGCTGCCGCCATTAACGCAAGACAGCGCGGCCTACCTGATGTTCACCTCGGGCAGCAGCGGCCAACCCAAGGGCGTGCTGCTCAGCCACGGCAACCTGGCGACGTTCTTTGCCGCGGTTGCCGACCTGTGGCTGTTGGCCGGCGACCGAACCTATCTCGCCGCTGCCGGTTTCACGTTCGATATTTCGCTGTTCGAGTTGCTGGCACCGCTGCTGTTCGGCGGCACGCTGGTGCTGGCCGATCACGCTCAGCACAAGGATGCCGAAGCCTTGTTGCAACTGATCGCCAGCCACGCCATCGACGTGGTGCAGGCAACGCCGTCGCTGTGGCAACTGCTGGGCAATTGCGCCTGGCCGACCAACTGCAGCATCGGGCTGGGCATCAGCATCGGCGAACCGTTGCCCAAATCGCTGGCGGCTCGCCTGCTGACGCGCTGTGCGTCGTTGTGGAATCTCTACGGCCCCACCGAATGCACGATCTGGGCGACGGCGCACCGGGTATCGCAAGCCGACATCGCCGCTACCGCTCCCGTCATCGTCAGCCTGGGCCAGGCGCTGCCGCATTACACGGCGTGGCTCGATCACGGCGAATTGCTACTCGGCGGCGGTGCGGTGGCGCTGGGTTACCTGCCAACGCCGGCAACGATCACGCAGCGCTTTCGCAGCGATGCCGACGGCAACCGCAGTTACCGCACCGGCGATCTTGCCCACTGCGACGAGAGCGGCCATTGGCACTTCGGCGGCCGCAATGACGCCCAGGTCAAACTCAACGGCCATCGCGTCGAGTTGGAAGAAATCGAGCAATCGTTGCAGCAGCACTATTCCGTTGCGCAGGCCGCGTGCGTGGTCAAACACACGCAAGCCGACGGTGGCGGCGCGCAATTGCTGGCGTTCGTCGTGTGCAAACCCGGCATGCCGAACCGTAACGCGCAACGCTTCAACCATTGGCTGGCCGACACACTGCCCGCGTGGATGCTGCCGCACCGTTACCTGATCGTCGATGCGCTGCCGTTGACCGCCAACGGCAAACTGGACCGCCAGCGCCTGTTGCAAATGGCCGCGGAAACGCAGCAATCCACGACGCCGATGCTGGACCCCTTGGCCAGCGAAGTGGCGAGCGTGTTCTGCCAAATCCTGGAAATCCCCGCCATCGGCGCCAACGACAGCTTCTTCGATCTCGGCGGTACTTCAATGCTGACGGCGACGCTGGTGTTGAGTCTCAACCAGCGCTTCGCCACCAACCTCAGTCTGCGCCAGGTGTTGCAGACGCCGCCGACCGTGCAACAGCTCACGCGCTTGCTGGAACAGGCCGGCGCCAGCCCGGCTTCATGAACTCAACTGCTGCAACCAGGCCAGCAGCGTTTGCTGCAGTTGCCCCACTGCTGCCGCATCCACCACGGCAGCGGCATGATCGATACGTAATGACCACCCGGCGCCGTTGACGACGAATTCCAGTTTCAACACATGCTGGCCAAGCCCGCTGGCGATGTGCCGGGTCTCGCATACGAGTCCGGGGAAATCGGCAACGGCCGGCGGAAAATTCTGCAACGCCAGCACCACGTTGGTCAGCGCATTGCCGTCGCCATGGGCCGGCGGCCGCACCGCATCGATCAATACCGGCCACGGTACGGTGTGGGCCTGGGCCGCCAGCAGCCGGTGCTGAACCTGTTGCACCAATGTCGATTGGTCGCTCTCACCGCAAGATAGGGTCAGCGGCACCAGGTTCATGTAGCACCCCACGCTGTTTTCTTCGTCGATGTGTTC
>DATJXP010000108.1:0-5345 GCA_035500035.1 Candidatus Acidiferrum sp.
CGAATCGTATCTGGACGAGGCCGGCGCCGGTCACGAGAACCCGTCGCACATCGCCATCCACCGCCTGAATCGCAAGGAATACGCCAATGCCGTGCGCGACCTGTTCGGCATCAAGGTCGATGCCAAGGGCATGCTGCCGCAGGATTCGACCAGCGAAGGTTTCGACAACGTCGCCGACGCGTTGTCGGTGTCGCCTGCCTTTATCGAACAATACGTCGCCGCCGCGCGCGCGATCAGCGAACAAGTGGTCGGCGATCCGACACCGACGCTCGGCAGCCAGGTGTACACGCCGGGCCAGGCGCTGCCGGTACGCGCCGAAGGCGGCGGTTACCAGCAGTTCCACGTCGATGGCCTGCCGCTCGGCACCCGCGGCGGCATGCTGATCAATCACTGGTTTCCGGCCGACGGCGAGTACGCCGTCAACGTCGGCGACTTCAACCTGTTCGCGTGGATGTACAACATCGAGTTCGAGAACAAGCTGATTGTCACCGTGGACGATGAAAAGGTATTCGAGACCGTCATCGGCGGCGACAAGGACCGCATCGCGCTCGACCTCAACCAGGGTCCGCCGATGGACGACATCAACCATCGCGCCAAGAACATCCGCTTCAAGACCACGGCCGGTCCGCACAAGGTCGGCGTCACCTTCGTGCGCCGCTCGTTCGCCGAATCCGACGACACGTTGCAGAGTTTCATCCCCGGCGCCGTGCAGGACCGCATCATTTCGATCCCGTCGGTGGAAATCCGCGGCCCGTTCACCGTCGCCGGCATGAGCGAAACGCCGTCGCGCGAACAGCTCTATACCTGCCAGCCGAAAGAAAAAGCCGACGAAACCGCCTGCGGCCGCGAGATTCTCGCCCGCGTCGCCACCCGCGCCTATCGAAGAGCGCTGACGACCGACGACATGCAGCCGCTGATGCAATTCTTCGAAGCCGGCCGCAACGACGGCGGCTTCGACGAAGGCATCCGCCGCGCACTGACCCGCATCCTCGCCAGCCCGAACTTCCTGTATCGCGCCGAACTGGCGCCGGCCAATGCGCATCCGGGCGACGTGTACCAGTTGAGCAGCATCGACCTCGCCTCGCGCCTGTCGTTCTTCCTGTGGAGCAGCATTCCCGACGATCAACTGTTGCAAGACGCCGCCGAAGACAAATTGCAGGATCCGGCCATGCTGCAAGCCGAAGTCAAACGCATGCTGGCGGATCCGAAGGCGAAATCGCTGTCGGAAAACTTCGGTTATCAATGGCTCAAGCTCAGCAAGCTCGACGAACTGAATCCGGATCCGGAAATCTTCCCGTATGCCTCCGGCGCCGGCGATCTGCGCCCCGATTTCAAACAGGAACTGAACCTGTTCGTCGACAGCGTGTTCCGCAGCGACCAGAGCCTGATGCGTCTGCTCGACGCCGACTACACCTTCGTCAACGAACGCCTTGCGCTGCACTACGGCATCAAGGACGTCAAAGGCGACCGTTTCCGCCGCGTGCCACTGACCGACAGCAACCGCTTCGGCCTGCTCGGCAAGGGCGGCGTGCTGATGGTCACCGCGTATCCGAACCGCACCAGCCCGGTGCTGCGCGGCGCGTGGATCCTGGAAACCATCATGGGCGCCCCGCCGCCGCAACCGCCCGCCAACGTGCCGGCGCTGAAAGAAAACGAAAAAGGCAAAGTCGCCACCACCGTGCGCGAACGCCTCGAGCAGCATCGCAAGAACCCGGTGTGCTTCTCGTGCCACTCGGTGATGGACCCGCTCGGCTTCGCGCTCGACAACTTCGATGCGGTCGGCCGCTGGCGCGAAATCGATCGCCAGAGCGGCAGCACTATTGATTCGTCCGGCCTGATGCCGAACGGCAAGACGGTGAAAGGCGCCATCGATCTGCGCAATGCGTTGATGACGCGGCCGAACAATTTCGTGCAGGGCATCGCCGACAAACTGATGATCTACGCGCTCGGCCGCACGCTCGATGCGCGCGACATGCCGGTAGTACGCAAAGTAGTGCGCGACACCGCCGCGCAGGACTATCGCTTCGAAGCGATGGTGACCAGCATCATCACGAGTCCGCTGTTCGAGAAAAATACCGTGCCGGTAGCGAAGATCGCCGATGCCACCGGTGCCGACCGTCCATCCAGCAAGGTCGCCGTGCAGGCGCCCGCCAAGTAATCCGCACAACAGGACACAACAGGAGGCCAGCCATGTTCCTTACCAAGAAATTCCTCTCGCGCCGCATGCTGTTGCGCGGTGCCGGCGTTGGCATTGCGCTGCCGCTGCTCGATGCGATGATTCCCGCCGCCACCGCGTGGGCCACCACCGCGGCGAAAGCCCCGGTGCGCATGGGCTTCGTGTTTTTCCCGCACGGCGCAGTGATGAAGAACTGGGTGCCGACTGCTGTTGGTTCCGAGTTCGACGTGTCGCCGATCCTCAAACCGGCCGAGAAGCACAAGAGCAGGATGACCATCGTGTCCGGCCTGCGCAACAAGCCGGCCGAGAGCAACGACCCGCACGGCATCATCGCCGGCACCTGGTTGCGCTGCGTGGCGCCGAAGGACCAGGACCCGACCAAGGGCATCACCTGCGACCAGATCGCCGCGAGCGTGATCGGCAAGGACACCACGTTCCCGTCGATCGAACTCGGTACGCCCGACAGCGGCCCGTGCGCGCCGGGTTACTCGTGCTCGTTCGGCTCTTCACTGGCCTTTCGCAAACCCCATGAAGCGCTGCCGATCGAAAACAATCCGCGCAAACTGTTCTATCAACTGTTCGGCCAGGGCGACGATGCGCAAGAGCGCGCCGCCATCGTCAAGCAGACCGGCAGCATCCTCGACTCGGTGATGGGCGAAGCGTCGTCGCTGCAGCGCAAGCTCGGTGCGTCCGACAGCGCCATGGTCGGCAACTATCTCGACTCCGTGCGCGAGATCGAACAACGCGTCACCAAGATGGAACACAAGGACATGACCGGCATCGACATCCCGGCCGCGCCGGTCGGCATTCCGTCCAACTACGAAGACCACCTGAAATCGCTGTTCGACCTGATGGCGCTGGCGTACCAGGTCAACATGACCAACATCGCCACCTTCATGATCGAGAAGGAAGTCAGCATGCGCACGTTCACCAACATCGGCATCGCCGAAGCGTTCCATCCGCTGTCGCACCACGGCGAAGACCCGGACAAGTTGAACAAGCTGACGCAGATCCAGGCCTACCACACCAAGATCTTCACCGGCCTGCTCGACAAGCTCGCGGGCATGAAGGAAGCCAACGGCAGCGTGCTCGACAATTCGATCATCCTGTTCGGCGCCAACATGAGCAACAGCGACAAGCACAACAACGATCCATTGCCGAGCGTCGTATTCGGCCATGGCGGCGGCACCATCAAGGGCGGCCAGCACTTGCACTACAAGCAGGACACCCCGCACGCCAACCTGCTGCTGACGCTGCTCAACCGCGCCGGCGTCAAACAAGAAAAGTTCGGCGACAGCACCGGCGAACTGACCGAAGTGTAAGCCGCACTACAAGGGGATATGCGCATGAAACTGAAACTGTTGGCCAGCATGGTGACCGCTGCCACGCTCGCCGTCGCCATGAACCTGGCACAAGCGGAAATCGTCACGCTGCCGATGCTGGTCGAAAACGGCAAGAAGGCGGAGGCGTTGCAGCAGATCGCCAAGGGCGCCGACGTCAACACGTTGCGCACCGACGGTTCCTCTGCCCTGCTCTACGCCGCCTATCAAGGCGATGCCGAGTTGGTGAAGACGCTGCTCGACAAGGGCGCCAATCCGAACCAGCGCAATGACTACGGCGCGTTTCCGCTGTCGGAAGCGGTACAGCAAGGCTCGCAAGCCGTCATCGACTTGCTGCTGGCGCACAAGGCCGACCCGAACCTGGGCGGGCTCGAAGGCGAGACCGCACTGATGGACGCGGCGCGCTCCGGCAACGTCAAGGCGGCGCAGGCGCTGCTGAAAGCCGGCGCCAACGTCAACGCCAAGGAACAATGGGGCGGCCAGAGCGCCGTAATGTGGGCCGCCGCGCAAAGCCAGCCGGAAATGCTCAAGGTGCTGATCAAGGCCGGCGCCAAGGTCAACGAACAAGGCGCAGTCCGCCTGTGGGACCGCCGCACGCTGAGCGAACCGCGGCCGAAGGACATGAACAAGGGCGGCTTCACCCCGCTGCTGTATGCGGCGCGGCAAGGTTGCACCGCGTGCATCAAGATACTGAAAGACGCCGGCGCCGACCTGAACGCCACCGATCCCGACCGCATCTCGTCGTTGAACCTGGCGCTGATCAACCTGCACTTCGACACCGCGTTGGCATTGATCGACGCTGGTGCCGACGTCAACCAATGGGATCTGTTCGGCCGCGCGCCGCTGTTCAACGCGATCGACCTCAACACACTGCCGACCGGCGGCCGTCCCGACATCGCCTCCGAAGACAAGCACACCGGTTATGACGTGGCGAAAGTGCTGCTGGAAAAAGGCGCCAATCCCAACATGCAGTTGAAAGTGCGGCCGCCGTACCGCAACGCCATCTACGACCGCGGCTCCGACAACCCGCTGTCGGACGGCGCCACACCGCTGCTGCGCGCTGCCCGCGCCGCCGACAACGAAAGCGTCAAACTGTTGCTCGATCACGGTGCGCTGGTCGATCTGGCCAACGCGCGCGGCCACACACCGCTGCTCGCGGTGGCCGGCATCGATTGGGCGGCCGAACCGACGCGCGGCCGCTTCAAGACCCAGGAAGCCAGCATCGAAACCCTGAAAATCCTGCTGGCGCACGGTGCCAACATCAACGCGTTGACCGGCGACCCGGCCAAGCGGCCGAAAACCGTCATCAGCGATCCCGAACGCGGCGCCGGCCTGCAACCGGCGATACGCGGCGCGGCGATCACCGACGGCCAGAACGCGTTGCACGCCGCCGCCAAGGTGGGCTGGACCAAGATCGCGCAGTTCCTGATCGACAACGGCATCAAGCAGGAAGTGAAGGACACCGCCGGCCGCACGCCGTTCGATCTGGCGATGGGGCGCTACCCTGCCGCCTTCTTGCAGCCGCCACCGCAGCCGCTGGTCGAGATGGCGAAGTATCTGCAGGAGACTTGTTTGAAGACTGATGGCTGCAAGATCGAGAAGCCGGTGGATTTCAGCAATCCTGCTTCGATCAAGTAAATCTTTGTTATAGCGCATAGCCTTGAGTCACTAGCGCTTTCTGAAACACGCCGGCGAGTACGTCCCTGTAGGCTTGTCTTCGGCCGTCCATGGCCTCAGACAGTTTCAGAAAGCACTAGTGACCCAAGGCTCTCCGGTTTTGCGCAAGATTCCTTAAAGTAACTTCAGGCTTTTCGATTCATCGAAGGCAC
>DATJXP010000109.1:0-3152 GCA_035500035.1 Candidatus Acidiferrum sp.
CGATGTGGCAGCCCTGCTTGCTGGCCAGCATGCGCGGCACGAACGTATGAATGCCGCACACCGGGCCCATCAGGTTGACGCCAAGACCCCAGTCCCAATCCTTGAACGTGCCGGTGCTGGCCGGCGCGTTGAGACCGACGCCGGCATTGTTGACGAGGATGTTCAGCGGGCCGAATTTCTTTTCGATCTCGTCGGCCACTTTCGGCCACGAGTCGCGCTCAAGTACATCGAGCCGTACCGAGTGCAAACGTGGATCGTTGGCCGGGAACTGTTTCAACGCATCGCCGATGTGTTTGTCGCTGTAGTAGCCGATGACGACCTTCATGCCGGCTTCAAAGAAAACTTTGGCAATGCCGAGTCCGATGCCGCTGGAGCCGCCGGTGATGAAGGCCACCTTTCCCTTGACGTCGGTGATCGTCGGCGCCTGCGACGGGCCGTAATCGGGATACGGTACCGCAGGTTCCAACGGCGCTTGTGACTGCGCCTGCGCCGACTGGGTACCTGCGGCCGCCAGCAACGTGGCTGCACCCAGTGCCGAGACGCCGCCCAGCATTTGCCTTCTGTTCAATTTGTTGTCGTCGCTCATGAGCAGTTCCCCCTTCAAGTGTGTGTTCTACAGTTGGCAGATATCGCTCACGGTGCCGGTTTCGCGGCCGGCGGCGGCGTGCCGAAACCGGCATTGGCATCGTTGATGATCTGGCGGCGCTTGATCTTCCACTCGCCTTTGACCTTGACGAACTCGTCGATCTCGCGCCCTTGTTCATGCACTTCCGGTGCCTTGTCGGGTGCCACCGCGATCACGCCGGTGTAGATGAATTCGCCGTGCGCGGTGTTGCCGGTGACGGTGATGCGCGGGTTGCTGACCATCACGTTCATGTGCGGCCGTGGTGCACCCGCATTGGGCGAGCGGATGCCGGCGTACATTTTCTTGATCTCTTCGCGGCCTTTCACCGTGCGGGTGCCGAGCACGAGTTCGCCGTCGTCGGTGTATTCATCGCCGAAGGTGGCGGATTTTTCGCCGCCGAGTTGCGAGTAGTAGTCGGTAACGAGATCTTCGATCTGCAAACGGTCGAGCATGTTCGCCGCCGTGGTTTTCGGTGCGGCCTGCGCGCTGCCGGCAAACATCAATGCCAGTGCTGTCAGTGCCAATACGCCGTGTTTCGCTTTCATTTGCATACTCCTGTCTGTCGCTGGGTTGACTGTCATGTTGGTGCTGCCGGGCGTTACGGTTGATACGTCACCGGGCCCAGCAGCGTCATTTCCACCGGCGTGAATCCCGGCGCTTCGAAACTCGGCACCACCCACAGATGCATCTCGTTGCGGGCGATGGTGGCAGTGGTGACGTTCTTGTGCGGGCCATGCTCGACGATGCCGGGGCCGCTGTCTTCGTGCGCGATGTCGAAGTGCAGCTTGTCGCCTTCCCACCGCACGTTTTCCAGCACCGCCATGTTGTCGGTGGTGGTGCAAGGTCCGCACACCATGCCGCGAATGCCGCCGTTGAAACGTTTGAACATGAAATTCTGCTTGTTGGGTCCGTTGCCGGCCAGCCACAGGCCAACCACTTTATCGGCGGTGATCCGGTACGGCGTCACCGGCGGCTCATAGGCCTTGGTCAACGGCTGGAATCCACCGGGCGGCGCCGGCTTTACATGCGTGAACGGCGAGCGATGCAACGTCAGCGTCTTGCTGGCGCCGTTGCCGTCCTTGCGCGTCAGCGTAAGCTCGCCGTTGCTCGCCTTGCCGCTGGCCTCGCCGATGACCACGCCATTGGCGGTGTCGGTATACACCTTGAACCTGATGCCGCTGGCAGTCAGTTCGCCGTCATCGACGATGGCGAGGTTGGCCGGGTTGCTGCAATCCGTACAGTAGATACCGGTGAATTTTTTGCCGCTCGCCACCAGCAGATAGACATGACGCACGCCGCCATCATCGGCGATCCAGCCGCCGCGATAGTCCTTCACCTCTTGCGCCGACGCCACGGCCGCCAGGGTCGCCAGCAACATCAGCGCTATCGATCGTTTCATCATGATGTTGCGCATGCTGCAAACCCCAGTGCCGGTTCGTTCAGAAGTGGAACAGATCGACTTCCGCCGGACGTTTCATGCCCTGTTCGAAATATTTTTCCCACACCTGCGCCCACGGCCGGCCGTACAGGTCGGGCAAGGTGAACTCGATGGTCTGGCCCGGCACCACCGGCGTGGCCCTGCCGTTGATCGGAAATATCTTTTGCTCGCAGTGCGCAACCTCGAACGGATCGCCCTGGTTGAGCTCGCGCACCTTGTCCATGTAATGCACGATGCGCACCGGTTCCACCAGCGCTTCCGGATCGTACAGGATCACTTCGTGGCGCAGGCCCTGGAACTTGCCGTCCTTGCCGTTGAACGGCGTCCAGATTTCGACGCTCTGCATCTGGTTGGAATATTCGAACGCGCCGTGCGAGATCCAGCCCTGCACGTTCGACGTCCACGTGATCAGCGCATCGCCGTCCCAGAAGCCGATGGTTTCGCCGTACCAGCGCGGCACGTCGGCGCCCAGCCGCGGCACCGCGCCGCTTTCGTTGAAGCTGCGGTTGAACTGGATGTGCGAGATCATCGCGTTGGCGCCGCGGCGCAGGTCCTGCATCATCTCCGTCGTCAGCATGATGTTCGACGTGATGCCACCGTAGTACGACAGCCGCCGCAGAAAACCTTCCGGCCAGCAATACGAACCTGGCCACTGCGACGCATTGGTGTTGCCGTAGTGATACATCTGCTGCACGTAGTACTGCTGGTACTTCGGCGTCAGCAACGACAGATAAGTCGGAATCTGCAGGATGGCGCCGTCGAACCAGGAATACAGCTTGTTGTACTGGCGCCGATAGTTGCCGTTCCAGTCCGGCAGCGTGGCCTTGGTGTATTGGGTCGGGCCGCCCCTGGCCTTGGCTTCCGCCAGCAACGCTTCGTAGTGCGCTTTCGCGGTTTTGAACTTGTACGGACTAACGATCTGTTCGCGCGGATAGTCGCGGTCGCAATAACCCCATGCCGCCGACTGTGGTGGATGATCGCCGATCACCGGCGTTTGATTGGCGCCCCATTGCGCTTCCATGGCGAACGGCGAATTGCAGCGGAAGTAGCGCTTGTCCTTCCACAGTTCCTTGTCGATGTAGAAATCAT
>DATJXP010000110.1:0-5298 GCA_035500035.1 Candidatus Acidiferrum sp.
GTGTGCGAATCTCGGTAATTGCGCCGGTAAGAAAATTCGGCGGCATATTTCCAGAGATGCTTGCCCGAGATGTGAACATGCGTTCCTTTGATCGCGCGTTTGAAATGCGACCAATGACCCTCAATCGTATTGGTGTGGTGGATGCCGCGCGCATACTCGCCAGCGGCGTGATTGATCGTGCGCGCCGGCTCGCTGATGCCTGTCAAATCGATGCCGACCGAAGAAGATATCTACGCGCTGCTCAAGCAGCGCATGGATCAGTGTTGCGCTGTCATGCGCCAGAACATGGCGCGGCAACTGTATGGCGTGGAGTACCAGGGCTTCAAGTTCTGGCTCGACGGCGAGACCCAGCAGGTCGAGTATTGGCCTGTCAGGAATTGTGATATCCTGATCGGGCATGCCGAACGAAGCGCGACCGGTGGATCGAGCGGCGCTGCTGCTCTTGGTGCTGCTCGCGGCGGCGCTGGCGGGTTATCTGCTCGCCGGTTGACAACGCCACGTTTGTAGTTACACTCGCTACAAATGCATGAAACTGCCTACCGATGCTATCCCGCTGCCAAACGCTACGTCACCGTAAGGCTATGGGTCTTTGTCGTCATGCTTTTGCTCGACATACCCGGTCTGCTGGTCGCGTTTCTGATCCTGTTCGGAGCATGATGGCGAAGCGCAACGCGGCGTGGCGGATCTCGGCACGACGGGCAATCCGAAAACTCTACAAACTGGCGAGGCAAGAACATGGCGTCATTGGTGTCGCACGTTTTGAGCAAGGGTGTTCTGCTGACGGGGGCAGGCTGGAAGCCGGAAGTGGAACAGTTGCAACTGGCCCTGGAGCAAGCTGGATATCGCCTGCAAACGACTGGTGAGTTTGACGAGCGCACCGAGCTCTGCGTGCGCCGGCTGCAGCAGCAGCACGGCATGAAAACGACGGGCGTCGTCGATTCGATCACCGCGTCGCTGCTCGACTGTCCGGGTGAGGATATCATCGCCAGTGCCTATCCCAATCTGGCAGCGGCGCCCATCGCGCTCACCAAGGAAACGCCGGAGCCGTGGCTGCCCTACGACGACACCGCTTCGATGCTCAGTTTCTATCAGTCGCCGTGGAAGCGGGATGCCGATCTGCTGGTCAGCGTGCCGATCCCGTGGATGAAGTGGGGCGAGGCCCGAATGCACGTCAAGGCAGCAAGGCAGATGGCGGCTGCGCTGAACACGATCTGGCAGGCATGCAGCCAGATGGAC
Organism: Candidatus Acidiferrum sp.; assembly: GCA_035500035.1. Taxonomy (GTDB): domain Bacteria; phylum Pseudomonadota; class Gammaproteobacteria; order Pseudomonadales; family Pseudohongiellaceae; genus CAILUG01. The sequence goes on from DATJXP010000110.1 coordinate 1,237, forward strand.
GATGCGCCGTTGATCAAGGATGTGACGCTGGTCAAGAGTTACGACAGCCTTAGCTATGTCGGCTCATCGCGTCGCAGCGCGCACGCGTTCGGTGCCGCCATTCAGTTCAACAGCGGGGTGTTTCCCGAGCAGGAGTTTGTCGACGCCTTCAGGGACCAGGGCTTCATCTGGGGCGCCCAACTGGACTGCATCCAGAACGGTTGGTACTTTCAACTCGCGCTTGACTAGGCCGCTGTAGTATGCTGAACTACAAGCGTTGCACGTTCCCTCCCGCAACCGGCGGTCCTGCTTGAAACCCCCATCGCCCCTTGAGTGGGGCCGCCGTAGGAGCAGAAATGGCTAAAGCGAAGGCAAAGGCACCTGAACCGCTGTTCTTTCCGACTTCGATTCGACTGCCGATCGACCTGAAGGAAGATATCGACCGGGCGCGCAAGCAGGTGCAGCACACGCAGTCGGGCTTCATCGTCGAGATCCTGCGCCAGTGGCAGGCATTCCAGAAGGCCAAGAAGAAATAAATGAAGGTCGCTTGCGTCCTGACGACGATCCAGGTGCCGGAAGTGTTGCCGCTCTATGCTAAGACGCCGGCGTCACCGCGATTTTTCGTTATTGGCGACCGCAAGACACCTGACAAGGCGATCGATGAGTTCTTGTCCGAGCGCGTGCCGCGCAGCGATTACTACAGCATCGAGCGTCAACACGATCTTGGCTACGCATGCTCGCAGTTGATTGGTGAGAACTGCATCCAACGTCGCAACATCGGGTTTCTGGAAGCCCTGAACTGGGGCGCTGATTTCATCGTCACCATCGACGACGACAACATACCGATTGGTGAGTATTTCAACCAGTTCTGGGCCACGCGCTCGGCGTGGAATGGCATCGAAGCCACGAGCGAAAGCGGATGGTTCGATGTTGGTCGCCTGATTTCCGGCACGCCGGCACATCGCGGCTTTCCAATCACACAGCGCGCAACGCCTGCTTTTCGGCCGGCGGTTGATGCCAAGATCGGCGTTGCTGCCGGCGTATGCCTTGGCGACCCCGACATCAGCGCGGTGACGCGCATCGAGCGGGCGCCGATTGCGCACAACGTTTCGGAATTGCTGAGCAACGGCGTCATCACCGATCCGCGGCGCTGCCTGACGGTGTTCAACAGCCAGAACACGTCGTTCATCCGCCAGTTAACGCCGGCGATGTTCATGCTGCCGTTCGTCGGCCGCTACGACGACATCCTGGCCAGCCTGATCTGCCAGCGCGTGATGCAGGAATGGGGGCTGTGCGTTCACTTCGGCAAGCCGTTCGTTTGGCAGCAGCGCAACAACCACAACCTGGTGCACGACCTGCGCTTCGAAATGATGGGCATGGAAGTGATCGACGAATTTGCCGAGTTTCTGTTCCAGCCTTACCGCGCCGAGCACTCCATCATGATCCAGTTGCGCGGCATCTGGGGGCGCCTGGCGACAGCCAACATCTTGCCGATGTCGACCGTGCAGGCAGCGATCGCGTATCTTGATGACTGCGAGCAGGTGATGCAATGAGCGTGGCGATCGCCTTCTCGTCGAAAGACCGCGTTGAGCTCAGCAAGCAGTCGATCGAGCCGCTGCTGCAGCCCGACAAGTTCAGCCTGTACTGGATCGATGGCTCGGCCACCGAAGCGGGTATCGAACTGCCGACCAAGTACGATCATCTCAAGATCGCCAGCAACATCACCGGCGGCGCTGACGCTGCGATCGTCTATGCGCTGACCAAGATGCTGCAGGACGATCACGAGTACATCGGCTTGATCGAAAACGATGTGCTGCTCGACCCCGACTGGTTCGTGCCGACCATGGGGCTGTTCGTCCGCGGTGCGAAAGAAGGTCTCGACGTTGGTGCGGTGTCGCCGCGCTGCTACGTCGATCGCATCCTGTGCCAGCGTGACGGCTATGCGCTGATGCACAACCTGGGTGCCGGCGCCGTGATCTTCACGCGCAAGGCGGCAACGCTCGTGCTGGAATATTACCGCACCGGCTGGACGACGGAGAATCGCACCGCGTTCGCGCAGTTGTGCGGGCTCGACATCGGCGCGTGGTGGGCGTTCTCCGGCAACGAGCACCAGTTGACGGCCGACTGGACGTTCGATCGCATCCTGGCGCTGCACGGCCTGGCTTCGCTCGCGTTGACGCCGGGCAAGGCTACGATGATCGGACAGGAGATGTCGCTTGAGCAGCAGGGACTGCAACTCGCGAACGAGCCGGCGAAAGAGCGCGTGAACGACGAAGCGTTTGATCAGTTTGTCAACCGTTCGATGCTGCTGCGCCGCGAGGTCTACAGCATCCGCTGCCCGGTTCCGCTGACGCAGTTCGATGGTGCTGCGACCTACTTTCCGCATCAGATTGCATCGCTGGGCGGCTGCCGCGAAGGCGAGTGGAAACTGAAGTGGTCGCAGGGGTGGGGGCCGTTTGCCTATCGCACGGATGGCAATGCCAAGCTGGTGCTGCCGCTGACGGGACCGTGCGTGCTGATGATGTCGGCCAGCGCGCCGGGCGTCAAGGCGCGCGTCGTCGACAAGCACTCCGGCTACAACATCGAGTTCGAAGTGATGCAGGAGGATGCCGGTCGCGGGCTGATGAATGTCACCGTGCCCGGCGCCTTCATGTATCGCGATATCGAAGTGACGACGCAGGTGCCGGGGCTAAACTTCTACGGCGTCATGACGCGCGGCGTGCAAGTCACCCAACCGGGCAACTGGTTCGACTACTCTGTTTTGCCGAGACCATGAACAACGATGCTTGGAAAAAACTAGGCAAAGGCAGCTTTGCTGAGCAGTTGATCGAAGCACATCTGGAAGGTCGACTTGACGAATTGACCGACCGGCACGTGCGACGGGTACTTGTTGTCGAACGGCTCAAGGCAGCATGGGCGCCATGGCTGGCGTTGCTTCGATCGTTGCAGCTTTTAACCAGACTGGCAGGAGGATTCATTCGTGGGAAACATCGGCAACCCCCAACGCAAGTTCACGGCGGTCCCGACGCGGCATCCGGTGCAGGCGCCGGAGCCGGCGGTCTCCCCGTTGCCCAATTCACCGGCCAATTCACCGGGTACAGTGGAGGATTCGTCACCGTCATCCCCAGCCCCGGCGCGCCCCCAGCGAGTGCCAGCGTAACGCCAGCAAGTCCGTTTGAGGACGCTGGCATCAGGGCCGGCGAAGTGACGGCCTATCGATGCTGGAAAGTCGGTGCTGACGGCTTTTTGCGCAGTGTGATCTATGATTCCTATGTTTGGAAGCCAGGTGAGATTGCCGAAGGTGATCCGGGCGGTGGCAAACATAGTGGCATCTATGCTTACAAAAGCGTGCTGCTGCTTCACAATTATGGCTCACCGGAGCAAGGCACTGTCACCGGCACCGTCGAGATGTGGGGCGAAGTCTACGAGCATGAGCACGGCTATCGTGCGCAGTATGCGTGCATCGCGTCGATCGACGACTCGCCTTATTACGACGCGCCGGCGCTGCGCAAGCTGTATGATCTGAGCAAACCGAAGCGCCAGAGAAAACGAAAGGCCAAAAAATGAAATGCGTGGTGTGCGGCGCCGGCGGATTCATCGGCAACCATCTGGTCGATCGGCTCAAGGCGGAAGGCCACGAAGTGACCGGTATCGATCAGAAGCTGCCGGAATTTAGTATCAGCAGAGCCGATCAGTTTTTTCAAATGGATCTTCGCTACGCCGACTATCTGAAATTCTATCTCACGGGCGCTGACGAAGTGTACCAGTTGGCTGCCGACATGGGTGGCGCCGGTTTCGTGTTCACCGGCGAGAACGATGCCGAGATCCTGCGCAACTCGACGCTGATCAACATCAACGTGCTGGAAGCCTGCCGGGCGCGCAACGTCAAGCGCGTGTTCTTCTCGTCGTCGGCCTGCATCTACCCGGAGTATCAGCAGAACAACCCCGACGACTGCATGCTTAAGGAAAGCATGGCGTATCCGGCCGCGCCCGATTCGGAGTACGGCTGGGAGAAGTTGCTGAGCGAGCGGCTGTATCTCGCCTACGCGCGCAACTACGGCATGACGGTGCGCATCGGCCGTT
>DATJXP010000111.1:0-4105 GCA_035500035.1 Candidatus Acidiferrum sp.
AAAGCCGTCGGCTTCAACAGCAATGCCCGGCGAGATCGTCGATGATCGGGCATTCGGGCCGGGTGTCGCCGTGGCAACTCTGCGCCAGCTTCTGCAAAGAGTCGCGCATGCGCTGCATTTCGGCTATGCGCGCATCCAGTTCGCCCACGTGCTGCAACGCCAGCTGTTTGACCTCGGAGCTGTTGCGTTGCTGGTTCTGCCACAGCTGCACCAGGCGGGCGATGTCGGCGACGGAGAACCCCAAACCGCGCGCACTCTTGATGAACCGCAGCGTATGCACGTCGGCCTGCGAATACAGCCGGTAGTTGGCGGCGCTGCGCACGGCCGGTTTCAACAGGCCGCTTTCTTCGTAGTGACGGATGCTCTTGGCGCTGACGCCGGAGGCGCTTGCGGCTTCGCCGATGTTCAGCAATCCGGCCTTGCGGGCATCGGCCATTTCCGGTTGCGCTGGCGACGGGGTGCGAGGCATGACGTCCCCGTTATTCCTGGCCTTCGCGCACGGCGCGCAGGATGCGGCCGGCGCCGGCTTCGTGCAACGCACGGTCGAGCAGGCTCAACACGGCTTCGGTGTCTTCCTGTTGCAGGCATTGCTGCAACAGATCGCGCGCCAGTTCCAGGCTGACATCGCGGATCATCGATTTGACCTTGAGCAGGTTGGTGGCGTTCATCGACAGCACGTGGAAGCCCATTGCCATCAGCAGCACCGACGCCACCGGGTTGCCGGCCATTTCGCCGCAGATGCTGAGCTTCTTGCCGGAGGCAGTGACTTCCTGCGCGATCTTGTACATCACGCGCAGCACGGCCGGATGCAGGTTGGAGAAGAGGCCGGTGACGCGCGGATTGTTGCGATCCACCGCCAGCATGTATTGCGTCAGGTCGTTGCTGCCGACCGACACGTAATCGCAGCGTTTGACGATCTCGCCCACCTGCCACGCCATCGCCGGCACTTCGATCATGACGCCGACCGGCGGCATCTGCACTGCATGGCCTTCTTCGTACAACTCGCGCTGGGCGCGGCGGATCAGCAGGTTGGAGGTGTCGATCTGGCCGATGTGGCTGATCATCGGCAGCAGGATCTGCAGGTTGTTGAGGCCGACGCTGGCACGCAGCATGGCCCGCACCTGGCTCAGGAACAGTTCGGGATGGTCGATGCTGACGCGGATGCCGCGCCAGCCGAGGAAGGGATTGTCTTCCTCGATCGGGAAATACGGCAGCGGTTTGTCGCCGCCGATGTCGAGCGTGCGCATCGTCACCATCTTCGGATGGAACGCTTGCAGCTGGTCGCGGTAGATCACCATCTGCTCGGCTTCGGTCGGGAAACTCTCGCGCAGCATGAACGGCACTTCGGTACGGAACAGGCCGATGCCTTCGGCACCGCGCTCGCGCGAGCGCAGCACGTCGGTGAGCAGGCCGGTATTGACCCACAACTCGACGCGATGACCGTCGGTGGTTTCGCACGGCAGGTCCTTGAGCGCTTCCAGGCCTTCGTGCAGTTGCACTTCTTCGCGCACGATTTCCTGATAGCGTGCGCGCAGCGCATCGGACGGATCGGTATAGACGCGGCCATTGTGGCCGTCGAGGATCAGTTCGTGGCCGTCGAGTTCGGCGAACGGAAAGTTGGCGACGCCCATCACCGCCGGCAAACCCATCGCCCGCGCGAGAATCGCCACGTGCGAATGCGCGGAGCCCTCGGCCGACACCACGCCGACCAGTTGGCCCTTCGGCACTTCCGCCAGCATCGCCGCCGACAGTTCTTCGCAGATCAGGATGCAGCGCGCAGGATATACGCGCGTCTTCTTGTGCTTTTCCTGCAGGTAGAACAGCACGCGCGAGCACAGATCCTTGATGTCGGTGGCGCGTTCGCGCAAATAATCGTCGTCGATGCCGGCGAACGCGCTGATGTGAGCCTGCGCCACTTGCGCCAAAGCCCCCTGCGCCCAGTTGCCGCGCTCGATCAACGCCACCACTTCGGCGCCGAGCGCGGCGTCGCTCAACATGTGCAGGTAGGCGTCGAACAGTTCGCGCTCTTCCGGCCGCAGCTGGCCGCGGATCTTCATCTTCAGTTCGTTGATGTCGGCGCGCACGGCCTCCAGGCATTCGTTGAAGAACCTGATTTCGGCCTTGATGTTGTCGCAGGGACGATTCGGGATGACGGTGAGATCGGCCGGCGGAAACACGGTGATGGCCTGCGCGATCACGACGCCGGGCGCACCGGGCACGCCGTCGAAATGGGTGTCGCGCGGCGCCTTGCCCGAAGAGGAATGGCCCAGCACCATGCCTTTCGATTCCGCCAGCGCGATCACCGGCGCCAGTTGCGCCGACAGCGTGATCAGAAAGGCTTCGTCGTCGGCGTCGAATTTGCGGCGTTCGGTCTGTTGCACCACCAGCACGCCGAGCACCTGGGCGTGATGGATCACCGGCACGCCGAGGAAGGATTCGTATTGCTCTTCGCGTGTTTCCGGAATGTAGTGATAGCGCGGATGCGCGCTGGCGTTGTCGAGGTTGACCGGCTCGGCGCGCTGCGCGACGAGACCAACCAGACCTTCCTGTGGCGACAGGCTGACGCGGCCCACCGCGGCGGAATCGAGACCCTGGCTCGCCATCAACACATAGCGGCCGATGTTGCGATCGAGCAGGTAAACCGAGCACACGCGGGTTTCCATCGCGTTCTGCACGCTGCGCACGAGGATGTCCAGCGTCGTCGCCAGATCGCGCGCGCCGTTCACTTCCATCATGATGCTGTGCAGGGCTTGCAGCATGGAGGGTCCAGTGTGTAGTCGTCGTTGTCAGCGGGGAGGCGCGTTCCTGCGCCTTTCCCAAGTTAGTTCGCCGCGGTGGAATTAAGTTCCCACTGCCTGCGGTAGCTGGTCTCGAGTTCGGCCAGCGCCTTGCGGTAAACGTCGCGCTTGAAGGCCACCACCTCGTCGGCGGCGGTCCAGTAGTCTATCCAACGCACGGCATCGAATTCCGGTTTACTGCCGCGATCGAAACGGATGCGATGGTCGCCCGACTTCAACTGCAGCAGGAACCACAGTTGCTTCTGGCCGATGCACACCGGGTTCGACTTGTGCCGCACCAGATGCGGCGGCAGCTTGTAATGCAGCCAATCGCTGGTACGGGCGACGATGCCGACATCGGCCGGCTCCAGGCCGACTTCTTCGTTCAGTTCGCGCAGCATCGCCGCTTCCGGCGATTCGTTGCGCTGGATGCCGCCTTGCGGAAACTGCCAGGCATCCTGGTTGATGCGCTTGGCCCACAGCAGTTTGCCGGCACCGTTGCAGATGATGAGCCCTACGTTGGGCCTGTAACCGTCAGTATCAATCACTTTGTTCAGCCGGTGTAATCACGGCAAGCTTCGATGTCCCGGAAACGTCCCCGGAAACGACCCGGAAGCGACTTTATTCGGCGCAGGAATCGAGATAGTCCGCGGCGTCGAGCAAATCGCCAAGCTCACCCTTGTTGCTGATGCGGATTCTGAAAATCCAACCCTTGTCATAAGGAGAGGAGTTGATGAGCTCGGGAGTGCTGCGCAACGCTTCGTTCACGCCAATGATGATGCCGGAAACCGGCGTTGGAATGTCCGAAGCCGTCTTGACCGACTCCACCATGCTGACCTCTTCGCCGGCACTGACGACATTGGTGACCTCCGGCAGTTCGACGTGCACCACGTCGCCCAACTCGGACTGGGCGAAATCGGTGATGCCCACCCTGGCATTATGGTCGTCTTCCAGTTGCAGCCAGGCGTGCGCAGCGGTGTAGTAGAAATCTTTCGGTGCGGCGCTCATCGGTGTCGTGCGGGGCTACCCCTCCAAAATGACATGTCTTGCATCATAGGGAAGACAAACTACCGGTGCAACGCCAGAGTTCCGCCTATGCCGTCAGCCCCATCGCCTGCCGGATCAGCATTTGTTTTACGGCGCCGTGACGGTCGGCGAAACGCAGGCCCGCATTGCGCAGCCAGCGCAACGCCAGGTCATCGCTGCCGAACAGGCGCTTGAACGCTTCCATTCCCAGCATGGTGCCGAGATTGGGCAGTTTGCGCTCGCGTTGGTAGCGGCTGAGGGAGGTCAGCGCGGCGATGTCTTCGCCCGCATCCCGTGCTGCC
>DATJXP010000112.1:0-4415 GCA_035500035.1 Candidatus Acidiferrum sp.
GCGAACTGATGTTCGTGTTCGAGGATCTGAAGAAGATGCCGAACAAGGACTTCCAACTGCTGCTGCGCGAAGTCTCCACCGACAAGCTGGTCACCGCGCTCAAGGGCGCCGAACAGTCGATGGTGGACAAGGTCACCAAGAACATGTCGCAGCGCGCCGCCGAGATTTTCCTCGACGACCTGCAGAGCCGCGGCCCGGTCAAGGTGGTCGACGTCGAAGCGACGCAGAAGGAAATCATCGCCATCGCCAGGCAGCTGGCCGACTCCGGCAAGATCACGCTGTCGGAAGAAAGCGCGGCGATGATCGGTTAATCGACTGAGGACGCATCATGAGCGACATACTTTCGCAGAACGAGATCGACGCCCTGCTGCACGGCGTGGCCGACGACGTCGAAGCCGCGCAGTTGCAGACGCCGGAAATTTCCAAGTACGAGCTGTACGACCTCACCACCGGCATCAACCGCGTCCAGGGTTGGTTGCACGACATCCGCCTGGTGGACGAACGCATCCAGAGCAACCTCGGCGCCAGCCTGCTGTCGTTGCTGCACAAGAGCGTCGATGTGCGGCGCGAAGAAATCATGATCCAGAAATTCGGCGAATACAGCAAAACGCTGTACGTACCGACCAGCGTCAACACGTTTGCGCTGACCGGCCTGCACGGCTTTTCCGCCATCGTGCTCGACGCCAAGCTGGTGTATGCGCTGGTCAACGTGTTCTTCGGCGGCGGCACGCGGCCGACCCAGGTCGAAGGCCGCGAATTCACCACGACCGAACAACGCGTGATCCGGCTGGTGCTCAAGTCCATCGTCGAAGCCATCAAGCTGGGCTGGAAGGCGCTGTCGGATGTCGAGTTCCGTCTGGTGGAAACCGAGATGAACCCGGCCGCCATTTCCGCCTACTCCGCCACCGATGTGGTGGTGGTAAGGCCGTTCAAGGTCGGATTCGACGGCGGCGGCGGCGAAGTGCAGTTGCTGATGCCGGGCAGCGTGATCGATTCGATCTTCCGCCATCGCGGCAAATCCATCGACGACGCCCACAACATCAACATCCTGCGCCAGCGCAGCCTGCGCTTCCTGACTACCGTCACCGGCGAACTGAGCGGCGCCAACCTCACCATCGGCGAACTGTTCAAGCTGAGCGCCGGCGACATCATCAGCGTCGATTCGCCGGAGAAGGTGGACATGAAGATCAACGGCGTCACCAAGTTCAAGGCCCGCATGGGCGAAGTGAACGGCAAGGTGGGACTGAAGGTGCTGGGCTAGGCAACGAGCGGAGAGCCGACGATGAACAAAGACAATTCCTTCCAGGCCGCACTGGCCCGCAACCAGGGTGCCGAACGCATCATGCCGGCCGCGCTGAACGGCGGCGAAAAGCCGGTCGGCCGCAGCCTGCGCACCTCGATCCTGCCGAAGGACGGCAGCAGCATGCTGCCGCTCGAATACATGTTCGACGTGCCGGTCGAAATGGTGTTCGAAGTGGGCCGCATCGAAATCACCATCAAGCAATTGCTCGAAATGGACAAGGGCGCCTACCTCGAACTGCGCAACGTACCGGTCGACGTGATCGACATCCGCATCAACGACAAGGTGCTGGCGCGCGGCGAAACCATCGCGTTGCACCAGCGCTACGGCATCCGCTTCAACGAGCTGGAAGAGTTCAACAGCGTCGAAGATCTCGAGAACGGAGGCCAATGACCATGGGCTGGGCGGAATTGATGCGCGTCACGCTGATGCTGGCGCTGATCGTCGCGATGATCTTCGGGCTGTCGGCCGCATTGCGCCGCACCGGCGCGGTAAGGCCGCAGGGACCTTCGGTGTTCCGCGTGCTGGCGACATTTACCCTCGGCAACCGCGAGCGGTTGTACCTGTTGCAGGTCGGCAACGAGCAGGTGGTGATCGGCAGCAGCAGCGGCGGACTCGCCACGCTGCACACGATGAAGGAAAACATCCCGTTCGAGACCGCGGCCCCGCAGGCGGCCAATGCGAAATTCGCCGAAGTGATCCGCATGATCGGCAAGGGTTGGACGCCATGAGAACCGCCGCGATCCTGCGTTGCCTGTTGCGGTTGCTGCCGCTGCTGCTGATTTGCGTGGCGCCGGCCGCGTTGGCCGACGCTTCCAACCTGACCTTCGTCACTTCGCACACCGACAAGGCCGGCAACCAGAGCTACAGCATCAGCTTGCAGGTGCTGTTCTTCATGACGCTGCTCAGTTTGCTGCCGGCGCTGTTGATGTCGGTGACCTCGTTCACCCGCATCATCGTCGTGCTGGCCATCCTGCGCCAGGCGCTGGGGTTGATGCAGACGCCGTCGAACCAGGTGCTGCTGGGGCTGTCGCTGTTCATGACGTTCTTCATCATGTCGCCGGTGTTCGAGCACGCCTACCAGGACGGCATCAAGCCGTACATGGACGAGAAGATCAGTTTCGACGACGCCATGGAAAAGACCACGGCGCCGTTCAAGCACTTCATGCTGAACCAGACCCGCGATCCCGACCTGGCGCTGTTCTCCGAACTCGGCGGTTACCAGAAATTCGCCAAGGTCGATGACGTGCCGTTGCGCGTGCTGATTCCTTCGTTCGTTACCAGCGAGCTGAAGACCGCGTTCCAGATCGGCTTCCTGATCTTCATCCCGTTTCTCATCATCGATCTCGTCGTGGCGAGCGTGCTGATGTCGATGGGCATGATGATGCTGTCGCCGATGCTGATCTCGCTGCCGTTCAAGATCATGTTGTTCGTCCTCGTCGATGGCTGGACGCTGATCATGGGCACGCTGGCATCGAGCTTTTTCATGAATTGAAACCCAGGAGGTTGACGTGGATACCAACATCATCATGGACATCGCCACCAATGCGCTGAAGCTGCTGGTCTATCTGGCGGCACCGGTGCTGCTGGCCGGACTCGCCGTCGGTTTGCTCGTCAGCGTGTTCCAGGCCGCGACGCAGATCCAGGAGCAGACGCTCAGTTTCATTCCCAAGCTGATCGCCATGGTGGTGGCGTTGATGGTGATGGGGCCGTGGATGCTGCAGAAGTGGGTCGATTTCACGCAGAACCTGTTCCACAGCATTCCCGAGTTGATTGGGTAAATCGATGGTCATCACCGACCAACAACTGCTGGCCTTGGTGAACGCCTTCATGCTGCCGTTCATCCGCATCGGTGCCTTCTTCATGGCGGCGCCGTTCTTCGGTGCCGGCACGGTACCGGTACGCGTGCGCATCCTGTTGGCGATCGCCGTCACCGTGGTGTTGCAGCCGGCGGTCAAGGTCAGCGGCAACATCGATGTGTTTTCCGCCGAAGGGCTGATGCACGTGCTGCAACAGATTCTGGTGGGCCTCGCGCTCGGCGCCATCTTTCATTTCGTGATGGCATCGATCACGTTGGCCGGCCACAACGTCGCCACCACGATGGGCCTCGGTTTCGCTTCCAGCGCCGATCCGCACAACGGCGGCGAATCGACCACCGTCGGCCAGTTCTACACCGTGATCGCCACGCTGTACTTCCTCGGCGTCGATGCGCACCTGCGCCTGCTCGGCATCCTGGCCGTCAGCTTCAACGGCATTCCGCTGCAGCAACTGACGCTCGATGCCGGTTTCTTCCGCGCCATCGTCGCGTTCTCGGCCCAGATATTCGTGTTCGGCACGCTGCTGGTGCTGCCGGTGATCGTCGGTCTGCTGCTGGTCAACCTGGCGTTCGCGGTGATGACGCGCGCGGCGCCGCAACTGAACGTGTTTTCGCTCGGCCTGCCGCTGACGATCCTGGCCGGTTTCGTGCTGATGATCCTCAGCGTGCCGGTGCTGGCGCCGCTGTTCGAGAGCTTCATGGACCTGACGCTCGGGTTCATGAGCCAGTTGGGAGGCGCGTGACGTGGCGGAAACCGACGGCCAGGAAAGGACAGAACAGGCCACTTCCAAGCGTCTCGAGGACGCGAGGAAGGAAGGCCAGGTCGTCCGCTCGCGCGAACTCAGCGTGCTGTTGTCGTTGCTCGGCAGCGGCTTCGCGTTGTTCTGGACCGGCCCGGCCCTGATCGATTCGTTGAAGAAGGCATTGACCAGCAGTCTCGGCTTCGACGCCGCGCGGCTGCACAGTCCCGACAGCCTGTCGGAGCAATTGGTGGAGTCCGGCGTGCAGGTCATGCTGACGCTGACGCCGTTTCTCGGCGTGATCTGCCTGCTCAGCCTGGTCGGCCCGGTGCTGCTCGGCGGCTGGTCGTTCAACGGTTCGCTGATGCTGCCGAAGCTGGAACGGCTGGATCCGCTGCAGGGCATCGTGCGGATGTTTTCGTTGAAGTCGGTGATGGAGCTGGTCAAGGCCATCATCAAGGTGACACTGGTCGGGGCGGTGGCGTTCGCCATCATCGGCAAGTCGCTCGACAAGGTGATCCTGCTGCCGCTCGGCGACATCGCCGGCGCGCTCGGCGGC
>DATJXP010000113.1:0-4580 GCA_035500035.1 Candidatus Acidiferrum sp.
TCCGTTTGATCGATTGCGAAATCCACAGCAATCTGAACGCCCAATCCCAGGTCAAGCTCAAGGTGGAAATCAACGGCCGCGAATACGAACGCGGCGGCATCGGCAACGGCGGCTACGATGCCTTCATCGATGCGCTGACGCAGATCATGAGCGGCATCGGCTTCACGATGCCCGAACTGGTCGATTACAGCGTGCGCATTCCGAAGGGCGGCAAACCCGGCGCGTTGACCGAATGTACCATCACCTGGGCCGGCCAGCCGCGCAACCTGCGCACGCGCGGCGTGCATGCCAACCAGGTGTATGCCGCCGTGCTCGCCACGCTGCGCATGGTCAACACCCGCTTGCATGGCCAGGCGGTGGGGTTAGAGTCGAATCTCCATCAATGACAAGTGCATACCCACCATGGCGACTGGAAATTCGACTCTGACCCCGACCATAGACCTGCGCAGCGACACCGTCACCAAACCGTCGGCGGCGATGCGGCAGGCGATGGCGCAGGCCGAAGTCGGCGACGACGTATGGGGCGACGATCCCACCGTTGCCAGGCTGGAAACAGTCATGGCGGAATTGCTCGGCAAGGAAACGGCACTGTTCGTGCCGAGCGGCACCCAATCGAATCTGTGTGCGTTGATCACGCATTGCCAGCGCGGCGACGAATACCTGGTGGGGCAGGATGCCCACACCTATAAATATGAAGGAGGCGGCGGCGCCGCGCTTGGTGGCATCCAGCCGCAGCCGCTCGCCGTCAGTGCCGACGGCAGCATTGCGCTGGCATTGATCGAAGCAGCCATCAAACCAGACGATTTCCATTTTGCCCGCACGCGCTTGCTGTGTCTGGAAAACACCATCCATGGCCGCGTGCTGTCGCTGCAGTATCAACGACAAGCTGCCGAACTGGCGCGTCGTCACCAACTGGCGACGCATCTCGACGGTGCGCGCCTGTTCAACGCTGCCGTCAAACTTGATGTCAGCGCAGAGCAGGTGGCGGCGCCGTTCGATACCGTCTCGGTGTGCCTGTCGAAAGGTCTCGGCGCGCCGGTCGGTTCGCTGCTGTGCGGCCCGCGTGATTTCATCCAGCGCGCACGCCGCTGGCGCAAGACGCTCGGTGGCGGCATGCGGCAAGCCGGTATCCTGGCCGCCGCCGGTCTCTACGCACTCGAGCACAACGTGTCGCGTCTGGCCGACGATCACGCCAACGCCGCACTGCTGGCCGACGCATTGAAAGACGTGGCGGAAATCGCGATCGATCCGGCCTGGGTGCAGACCAATATGGTGTTCATGACGCCGAAGGCGGGCACCGCGCCGGCGCTGGTCGAGTATCTGCGGCAGCAGGGTGTGCTGGTCGATCCCGGCAGCACGCTGCGGTTGGTGACCCATCTCGATGTCGGCCGTGACGACATCGTGAAAACAGTGGCTGCCATCAAGGCTTTTTATTCACAGAGGGGGCAGCGGTAGCTGAGGCTGGGTTGAATACCGCTCTGTCGCTGGATCGTGTCGATCGATCGGCCAGGGCGTCAATTGCCTGTAACGAAACCGAGAGTGCATTATCGTTACCGGCGTTAACTTAACCGTTAACTAACCGTCAAGGCTGTTGTGCTACGAGCAAAGTAGCCTACCATCCCGCGCCTCTTAACTTGAGGTTGTATCAGCATGAGCGATGCGAACACCGGCGGCTCCAGCGGGAAGCAGGGCTTTTTCCGCGCCGACAGGATCAATGACGTCCGGGCGCTGAGTTTTTACGGGTTGGGCGTGTTGATCGGCCTGATCCTGGGCGGCATCGGCCTGTTCAACGCCCGTGGCACCACCACCAACCGGGTGCCGGAAGAGGACATGGCGCTGGTCAACCAGCGGCCCATCCTGCGCAGCGACTGGATCGCCCAGTTGGAAAACGAAACCGGCATGAAGCTGGCCGAAACCAGCCGTGAAGACCAGTTGCGCGTGCTGGACGAAATGATCCGTGAGGAGCTGTTCGTGCAGCGCGGGCTCGAACTGGACTTCGCCGAAACCGACCAGGAAACCCGCAACGCGCTGTACAACATCGTCGAGCAGCAGGTGACGGCCAGCGTCAACTTCGGCAAGGCCAAGGACGAGGAGCTCAAGGCTTACTTCGACCAGCACAGCGCGGATTACACCAGGCAGGACGGCCAGCCGCATACCTTCGATGAGGTGAAGGATGATGTGAAGACCGCGTACTTCCACAGCGAGAAGAACCGCGTCATGAACAACATGATGAACTTCCTGCGCTCGCGTTCCACCATCCTGATCGGCGACGACTTCAAGCAGGATTACAAGCCGCAAGAGATCAAGGACGTGCTGTGATCATGCGCAACTTGTCGAAGAAGTTAGCCGGCCTCGTGCTGGCCTGTATGACCGGCCTGATCGCGTTGCCTGCCTGCGCGCACACGTTGAGCGAGAGCCTGAGCTCGTGGCAGGTGCAGGGCAAGCAGGTACAGGCGCAGTTCACCATTCCCGATATCGAAGTCAAACGGTTGTCGGCGTCCGGCAAGGACGTACCGCCGGTGGCCGACATCGCCACCTATCTGAGCGGCAAGATTTCGGTGACCACCGGCGGTCAGGCTTGCACGATGACGCAACCGGCGCAGCCGCTGGCGGCGATCAGCGGGTTTTTCCGGTTCGAAATGGGATTCCAGTGCGCCAGCGAAGAAGACATTGCGCTGCACTTCGATGCCTTCTACGAACTGGTGTCGACCCACACCGATTTCGCGCAGATCCAGAGCGGCGACGGCCAGTTCTCCGAGCAGTTGTTCACCGACGAGCACCGCGTGGTCGAGCTCGGCGGCGAGGAACATGAGGATCTCGCCAGCGCCAGTTTCTTCAAGTATATCCAGATGGGCATCATGCACATCTTCACCGGCATCGATCACATGTCGTTCATGCTGGGCTTCGTGCTGATCTCGCGCAACGTGCGCGAACTCTTGATCGTCATCACCGGCTTCACCGTCGGCCACAGCATCACGCTCGCATTGGCGGTCACCGGCATCCTGAGGCCGGAAGGCCAGTACATCGACGCGCTGGTGGCGTTCACGATCGCGATGATAGGTGCCGAGAACATCGGCGACAGCACCCATAAACCCATATGGGTGGCGCTCAGCATGGGCGGGTTGTTGATCCTGATGGCGATCGCACGCGCGTTGCATTTCGGCGTGATCCTGCCGGTGATGCTGCTGGTGGGCGGCGGCATCTTCGGTGCCAGCTACCTGATGATGACCGGCACCGCGCGCGATGCCTCGCGCATCCGCGTGATCATGACGCTGGTGTTCGGCCTGATCCACGGCTTCGGCTTCGCCGCCAACCTGCTGCAGATGCATCTGCCGAAGGATAGGCTGGCGGAACTGCTGGTCGGCTTCAACGTCGGCGTCGAAATCGGCCAGGTCACCGTGGTGTTGACGGCGCTGGCGGTGGCTTATGGGATGGTCAAGATCAGACTCGGCGTGCCGCGCCCCATTCTCGTTGACGTCGCGTCGTCGTTCCTGGTGGCGGAAGGGCTGTTCTGGTTCGTCACCCGCAGTATGGTGTGGTGAACAGGAAGTGAGCCAGAGAGCCTTGGTAACTCAGGGAAGTCTCAGCTTGAATAGAGCGCGTTTGCCACTGAGTCCTTTCAGCATGTGCTCGCCATGAGCGTCGAACTGCAGTTCTGAACCGTCGAGCAATTCGCGGGTGAGCGACGAGACCAATACTTCGTCTGCACCTGCCACGGCTGCCACCCTGGCCGCCATGTGTACCGCAACTCCACGTACTTCACCGCCCACGAATTCAACTTCGCCGGTGTGCACTCCGATGCGGAGCTTTAGCTCCAGTTCGGATACGGCAGCGTTCATCAATCGTGCAGCACGGACTGCGCTGGCCGGACTGTTGAACAATGCCATGAAGCCGTCGCCGAGCGTGGCAGATTCACGCCCCTGGAATTTGTCGATGACGGCGCGGATACGCGTATTGTGTTCGCGCACGAGGGCAGACCAGGCGTGATCTCCCAGTTTTTCCACCTTGGGGGTGGAATCGACGATGTCACTGAACAGGATAGTAGCGAGAACCCGTTCACCAGCGGTGTCCGGTGCAAGGCCGTAACCGGAGGCACTGGTCCACTCAACTGCCTCGAACGGAACATCCCCTACAACCCAGGCATCGTGCCCGGGCGGCACTTCGTAGGCATCACCGGGGCGAACCACTATCTCCGTGCCATCTTCCATGCGCGAGAGCAGCGAGCCCGAGAGACAATAGCCAACATGCCGATGCTGGCAACTTTGCGTGCCGGCAATGGGAGAGACATGCTTTGACCAGTGCCAGCCAGGTTCGAAACGCATTCTGGCCATCATGGTTTCGCCAAGCTCGACGATTTCTACGCGTCCGTTGGGAACCAGACGTGTTTCCTTCGGTTGTACGAAAGATTTTATCTGTAAGCGTGGCATTGCATCATTTAAGCATCACGCTTGAATGGCTTTCAACCAGCAGGCATCGCCTTCAATTCGTTGTACACGTGATCGCCGAACTCCGACGTGCTGATCATCTTCACGCCAGCGCCGGGCTTGCTCAGATCGGGCGTCGAATAACCCTTGGCGAAC
>DATJXP010000114.1:0-2590 GCA_035500035.1 Candidatus Acidiferrum sp.
TGCCGCCGAGCAGGAGACACGCCGGCAGCGCCAATGCAAAAAGGGACACGCGCGATTTCATTTTCATTTTTCTAACCCCTCTAACCAAGTCGAGCAGACGATGAGTGGAAAACTTGCATCATCGCAAAGCGTACGCGATGCCATGCGTCAAATGCGTGAAAAAAAAGCGGAAGCACCTCGTCAAAACGGAGCCCCCGGCCGAAGCCGGGGGTTCTTGTCCCAACTGCCAGGCTCAAGCTTAACGGCTGACCTGCAGCGTGGTGCCACCACCAAGGCCAAGGGGGCCGCTGTCAGGAGAGACAACCTTGACCCACAGTGCATCCTTGGCCTTGAAGTACGAGGTGTCGGTGGCTTTGCGCAGCGCATCCAGGCTCTTCTGCTCGGTGCCCGAGGCGGCCTTGGTGAATCCCGGCAGCTCGATGATTAACCACGAACCCTGATCCAACTCAGTCAGCCTGAGCGACACCTCCGGCCTTTCGGTAGTCAGCTTGATCTCGGTACCGGCGCGTACGTTGGAGCCGCCGACGAGGATGGGGTAGTCCCGGCCATTACGGCTGAGCACGATGGGCGGTTGCGGCGGAGGCGCGGCGAATCCGCCCGGACCACCGGCGGGACGCGGAGGTCCGCCTGCAGCAGGAGGTGCGCCTGGAGCGGGCGCTGCCGGCGGGGCGGCACCGGGGCCGCCGGGAGCCGCGCCCGGGGGACGAGCACCGGGCGGGCCGGCAAACGCCAGACGCCCAATATCGCCCTTGCACACCGCGGCATTCCAGTCAGGCTTGATCTGACAGGCTTGGGCATCGGTGGCGATGCTGTCGTTGACGCCGTCGTTGATCAGAACGTAGGCATTGGGGCCGGCGCCAAGCGAGCCATCCTTGTCGCGGAACACCGCGCTCTTCCAGGCTTGGCTGTTGCCGTTGTCGTTGGCCCACTTCTTCTCCATCGGCGGAAAATACGCCGGCTTGGCGTTCTCGAATTTCACGTGGTCGATGGTGTTGTTGGAGCTGACGCCGAAGCTGGTGAACATCAGGTACGAGAGCGCGCCGGTCTTGCGGGTGGCGTTGTCTTCGAAATTGCGGAAGGTGGTGTTGACCACGTCATGACGCGCATCGTAGTACTCGAAGCCGCGGATCGGGAAATCCGGCAGTTCGGGTTTCGGCAAGCTGCGGCCGTACGCTTTTTCCGCGTCAGTGGTGGGATTGCCAATGTTGTCGGATTCGCCGACGAACAGCGAATCGAGCACGCGTGACGTATAAGGGTCTTCAAGACTGGCGCCGCCGCCGAGGCCAGACGCTTGCGTATAGCCGATGGCGTTATCGGCCGACTTGATGTTGCGGTAGGTGCGCATCTCGCCGCGGCCCCAGAAACCGCCATTGCGGTTCTTGTAGGCGGTGAGATCCTCGAACACGGTTTCGACGATCTTGCTGCTGCGGTCGGCAGGATTTTCGTGGGCAATGTGCATGTTGCCGGTGACGCCGAACGTGTTGTTGGCGGCAATGTTGCGATCCATCATGAAGGCGTCGTAGGTGGAGTGGGCGACGTTGCCTTTGAACTCGCGCAGACGCATGTTGCGCGGCCAAGTGGCCTTGCTGGCATCCGAGTCCTGGAACGCGCCGTTCGGATGTTCAGGCAATGACATCCAGAAGCCGTTCGCGTCGGAGCCTGCCACCACGTTGTCGCGGTAGGTGTTGTCAGGGTTGGTGATCCAGTAAGCCGACACCGTGTTGTCGGACGGCAGCAGCACGTCCTTGGAATTCTGGCCATTCATCCTGGCAATGGTTTCGCCTGACGCGGCAAGCGTGGTCGGCACGCAGGGCTTGGACGTATGGCACTTGATCTGGATCGCCAGGTTGTGGATGTACTCGTTGCCGTGTTCGATGCCGTCTTCGAGGAAGAAGCAGTGGCCGACGATGTTGTAGGTGACGTTGTTCTCGACGTGGACGTAGTTGGTGCCGTGTACCGTCACACAGCGGTTGTAGGTGTCGTGAATCGAGGCGTTCTTGATGTACTGGCCCCTGCCCTCGTCGCCGACCAGATGCCAATGGATCGGATAGCGAGCCAGTTCCAGGTTTTGACCCATGCGATTGAGCTCGACCCCTTCGACATACATATGGCTCGTCACCATTGCCATGATGTGGCCGCCGAAGAAGGTCTGGGCTGCATCTTCTGAGGCTTGTACTTTGATGTTGCGGGTCAGCAAGCCGACTTCGCCACGTTCATCGACGTCGAACGTGATCTTGCCGAAGTGCATGTACTCCAGCGGCTTGTCGAGTGTGATCGCGTTGCCCTTGATGGCCGCGATGGTGCGACGCTCGGCCTGGCGGGGATTGAAGTCGGTGGACGCGAGCACGATCTCGTCGCCCGCCTTCCACTGGTCAGCGTTCAGCACTTCGATTGAAGTAGCGCCTGCCTCTGCAGTCTTGGACAGCTTGGTCCACGTGTTGGTGCGGTTACCGTGCAGGTTCAACGTGCCACCCGACAGCATGATGCCGCGGTCGCCCATGCCCATCATCTGCTCGCCTTTGACGTTGTCGGTCAGCGTGATGGTGGCCTTGTGCGTATAGGGTTTGGCTTCGGTGCCGATCTGCAGCTC
>DATJXP010000115.1:0-8925 GCA_035500035.1 Candidatus Acidiferrum sp.
TCGAACTGATCCGCAAAAAAGAAAAAACCATTGCCGGCGTCTTGCTGACCGGCGACGCCTCGCAGGACAACAGCGCCAGCAGCTATCAACGCCTGCACCAGACGCTGGCCTCGCTCGGCGCGCGGCAGTACTGGATTCCCGGCAATCACGACGAACTGAAGGCAATGCAGCGGGCGTTGAAAGCCGACAACCGCTGTTTCGACAAGAGCATCCGCTTCGGCAACTGGCAAGTGCTGATGCTGGCGAGCAACGTGGTCGGTGCGGTGCACGGCTTCCTGAAGAAGAGCGAACTGGATTATCTCGACGAGCAATTGGCCTCGACCAGCGCCGAGCATGTCCTGGTTTGCCTGCATCACAATCCGGTGCCGGTAAAGGCCGCATGGTTGCAGCATCATGCGTTGCAGAATCCTGAAGCTTTCTTTGCGGTGATAGACAAGTATCCAATGGTCAGATCGGTCTTGTTCGGCCACATCCATCATGAGTTGAAACGCATCCGCAACGGCGTTTCGTACTACGGCTCGCCGTCCACCTGCATCCAGTTCCATCCGACCAGCGAAGACTTTGCGCTCGACCATCGCAACCCCGGTTATCGCTGGCTCGAACTGCATCCCGATGGCGAGCTCCTCACCGGCGTCAATCGCGTGCGCAACAAGCGCTATTCGGTTGATTTTTCGGGTATCGGCTATTAACCTTGCCGGCATTCGTTAATGCCGCGCCGCTATGAGAGAACTGCAACCACGTGTTGTCTACTTGCATGGTTTCAACAGTTCCCCCGCCTCGCTCAAAGCCAAACTGGTTGCCGATCATTGCAAGGCGCTCCGCATCGAAGCGGTCGTTCCCCAACTCTCCTACGATCCCGTCCTGGCAATGAACGCGGCACAGTCGTGCATCATGGAGCGTGAACTGCCCGCGCTTCTGATCGGCAGTTCGCTTGGCGGCTACTATGCCACGTGGCTGGCCGAAAAATTCGGCATCAAGGCCGCGCTGGTGAATCCCGCCGTTTCTCCTTGCGATCATTTGCATGCCGACTTCCTGGGTAAACGGCGCAACATTTACACCGGCGAGGAATACGAGTTCACGCGCGAACACGTGAAAGCGCTGCGGCAATACGATGTGAAAACCATCCGCGATCCTTCGCGCTACCTGCTGCTGGTGCAGACTGGTGACGAAGTGCTGGATTACCGGTTGGCAGTGGAGCGCTATGCGGGGTGCCGGCAGATCGTGCAACAGGGCGGCAACCACAGTTTCGAGAATTTCGCCGGGCAGTTGCCGGGGATCATGCAATTTGCCGGTTTGGACTGACGATGGTCGCCGTGGGCCGGGAACAACAAGGTAATTTCCGATGAGCAAAGAATACAACGCCGAATCGATCGAAGTGCTCAGCGGCCTCGATCCCGTGCGCCGCCGACCGGGCATGTACACCGACACCACGCGGCCCAACCACCTGGTGCAGGAGGTGGTGGACAACAGCGTCGACGAAGCACTTGCAGGTCACGCACGGCATATCGTCGTCACGCTGGAAAAGGACGGCTCGGTCGAAGTCAGCGACGATGGTCGCGGCATGCCGGTCGACATCCACCCGGAAGAAAAAGTCAGCGGTGTCGAACTGATCCTCACCCGCCTGCACGCCGGCGGCAAATTCTCGAAGGACAACTACCAGTTCTCCGGCGGCTTGCACGGCGTCGGCGTGTCGGTGGTCAATGCGCTGTCGCTCAACTTGGAAGTGCTGGTCAAGCGCAACGGCAATGTCTATCGCATGACGTTCAAGAACGGCGACAAAGCGTCGGAGCTGCAGATTGTCGACAAGGTCGGCGCCCGCAACACCGGCACCACGGTGCGGTTCGAGCCGGATCCGAAATATTTCGACAGCCCCAATGTTTCCATTTCGCGCTTGACGCACTTGTTGCGCGCGAAAGCCGTGTTGTGTCCGGGGTTGCGTGTCAGCTTTATCGACAACACCGCCAGCGGCGACAAGTCGCGCAGCGACGAGTGGTATTACGAAGACGGTCTTGCCGATTACCTTAAACAGGCGTGCCGCGATTCGCCGACATTGCCGGCGGAGCCATTCACCGGCTCGATGAAGGGCAATGACGAAACCGTTGATTGGGCCGTGTTGTGGCTGCCTGACGGCGGCGAACTGTTGACCGAGAGTTACGTCAACCTGATCCCGACCGTGCAAGGCGGTACTCATGTCAACGGTTTCCGCACCGGGCTCATCGAAGCGATCAAGGAGTTCTGCGAGTTCCGCAACCTGGTGCCGCGCGGCATCAAGCTGTCGGCGGAAGATATCTGGGATCGCTGCAGTTACGTGCTGTCGTCAAAGATGCTGGAGCCGCAGTTCTCCGGTCAGACCAAGGAAAAACTGTCGTCGCGTCAATCGGCGGTGTTCGTCGGCGGCGTCGTCAAGGACGCGTTCAGTCTGTGGTTGAACCAGCACACCGCCGAGGCTGAACGCATTGCCGAGATGTGCATCAATAACGCGCAGGCGCGATTGCGCGCCAGCAAGCTGGTGGTACGCAAGAAGATCACGCAAGGGCCGGCGTTGCCGGGCAAGTTGGCCGACTGCTCGACTTCGGAAGTGATGGCGGGTGAATTGTTCCTGGTCGAAGGCGATTCCGCCGGCGGTTCCGCCAAGCAGGCGCGTGACCGCGAGACGCAGGCGATCATGCCGCTGCGCGGCAAGATTCTGAATACGTGGGAAGTCGAATCGCAGGAAATCCTTGCCTCGCAGGAAGTGCACGACATCGCCACCGCGATCGGCGTCGATCCCGGTTCGCACGACTTGAGCGGTCTGCGTTATGGCAAGGTCTGCATCCTCGCCGATGCCGATTCCGACGGCCTGCACATCGCCACGTTGCTATCCGCGTTGTTCATCCGCCATTTCCGCGCCGTGGTCGAAGCCGGCCACGTCTATGTGGCGATGCCGCCGTTGTATCGCATCGATCTCGGCAAGGAAGTGTTCTACGCGCTCGACGAGCAGGAGAAGAACGGCATCCTCGATCGTCTCGTTGCCGAGCACAAGAAGGGCAAACCCAACGTGCAGCGCTTCAAGGGCCTCGGCGAGATGAATCCGTTGCAATTGCGCGAAACCACGATGAACAAGGATACGCGCCGCTTGGTGCAGTTGAGCGTCGACGAATACGACAAGACCCGGGAACTGATGGACATGCTGCTGGCCAAGAAGCGCGCCGGCGACCGCAAGGATTGGCTGGAACAGAACGGCAACAAGGCCGAGCTGGAATAAGCCTGCGAAACGAGCTGACAGGAAACACCAATGACACAGATCACCACCACGTTCAACGCCGAAGGCATGGAGCAGGTTCCGCTGCGCACTTTCGTCGAGCAGGCGTATCTTAACTATTCGATGTACGTCATCAACGATCGTGCGCTGCCGCACATCGGTGACGGCCTCAAGCCGGTGCAGCGCCGCATCGTGTATGCGATGAGCGAGCTGGGCCTGAAGAACAGCGCCAAATACAAGAAATCGGCGCGTACCATCGGCGACGTCATCGGCAAATATCACCCGCATGGCGATTCGGCCTGCTACGAGGCGATGGTGCTGATGGCGCAACCGTTCTCGTATCGCTATCCGTTGGTCGATGGACAAGGCAACTGGGGTTCACCGGACGATCCGAAGTCGTTCGCGGCGATGCGTTACACCGAATCGCGATTGCAACCCTATGCCGAAGTATTGCTGGCGGAGTTGGGTCAGAACACCGTCGATTGGAAATTGAACTTCGATGGCGAACTGGAAGAGCCGGTGTTGTTGCCGGCGCGGTTGCCGAACGTATTGCTGAACGGCGCCAGCGGCATTGCGGTAGGCATGGCTACCGACATTCCGCCACACAATCTGCGTGAGGTGGCCAATGCCTGCATCCACCTGCTCGACAATCCATCCGCCACCACGGCCGACCTGATGGTGCACATGAAAGCGCCGGATTTTCCGACCGCGGCCGAGATCATTACGCCAAGCAGCGAAATCGCCGCGATGTACGACAGTGGCAGGGGCATGGTGAAGTGCCGCGCCGTGTACAAGAAGGAAGACGGCGACATCGTCATCACGGCGTTGCCATACCAGGTCTCCGGTGCCAAGGTGCTGGAACAGATCGCGGCGCAGATGCAGAAGAAGAAATTGCCGATGATCGTCGATCTGCGCGACGAATCCGATCACGAGAACCCGACCCGCATCGTCATCGTGCCGCGCTCCAACCGCATCGATGTCGATGCCGTGATGGGGCACCTTTTCACCTGCACCGATCTGGAAAAAAGCTACCGCGTCAATCTCAACATGATCGGTACCGATGGGCTGCCGCGCGTGAAGGGATTGGCCGATATCCTGAAAGAGTGGCTGGAGTTCCGCATTGCCACCGTAACGCGGCGCTTGCAGCACCGGCTCGACAAGATCAGCGCGCGCGTTCACATCCTCGACGCGCTGTTGGTTGCCTACCTCAACATCGACGAAGTCATTCACATCATCCGTACCGAGGACAAACCGAAGCTCGTGCTGATAGAGCGATTCTCGCTGAGCGACACCCAAGCCGAAGCGATTCTTGAATTAAAACTGCGCAACCTGGCCAAGCTGGAAGAAATCGAGATCAAGGCCGAGCGCGACGCGCTGGAAACCGAACGCGTGCAATTGCAACTGACGCTGCAATCGAAAAGCCGCATGAAGACGCTGATCAAGAAGGAGATCGGCGATGACGCCAAAACCCATGGCGATGCGCGGCGTTCGCCTCTGGTCGAGCGGGCCGAAGCACAGGCCTTCACCGAGAACGAATTGTTGAGCGTCGATCCGGTCACGGTCATCCTGTCGGAAGCCGGCTGGATTCGCGCCGCCAAAGGCCACGAACTCGATGCGACCGGGTTGCAATACAAGGCCGGCGACAAGCTCAAGCTGGTGGACAAGGGACGCAGCAACCAGAACGTGGCGTTCCTCGACTCCACCGGGCGCTCGTATGCGCTGCCGGCCCACAGCTTGCCGTCCGCGCGCGGCATGGGCGAGCCCCTGACCGGCCGCTTGAGCCCTCCTTCGGGTGCCACCTTTGAAGGCATGGTGATCGGTGAACCGGAGCAGTTGTACCTCATTGCGTCAGATGCAGGTTACGGCTTCGTCACGCAGCTCGATAACCTGTTGGTCAAGAATCGTGCGGGCAAGGCCGTGCTGAACATGCCGGACGGCGGGCGGGTGATGTCTCCCGTGCTGGTTGGCAATGCAGAAACCGACGATGTCGTAGCCGTTACCACGGAAGGCCATATGCTGGTGTTTAAAATCGCGGAATTACCACAGTTGCCCAAAGGAAAAGGGAACAAGATCATTGCCATCACCCCGGCCAAGGTTCAGGATAGAAGTGAATTTGTAGCGGGTTTTGCGGTAGTAGGCCCTGGCCAATCAGTCGTGATCCATAGCGGCAAACGTTATATCAAGCTCGGCAAGGACGAGCTTGAACACTATCGGGGCGAGCGAGGGAGGCGCGGCAACAAGCTGCCCCGTGGATTCCAGAAAGTGGACAAGGTGGAAATCGAAACAAAATAACCGGCCTTATCCTGGCCGGCTGCAGGCGGGTTGTGAATTCTGCTCTTACTGATCATGGATGAAGAGCAAACGAGAATTTCATTCATGTTGAAGTTTGGCAACGCACATCGTTGGCTGGTGATACCGGTGCTGTTAGTCGTGGTGCGGGAGAGTTTGGCGCAACCCGATCCCGATGCACCGGAGCAGGTGCTGGTCACGGCCCGCAAACGCAGCGAGTCCGAATCCCAGGTCGGCATGAGCCTCAATGTGGTCGATGGCAACACCATCGATGCGCTTCATATGCGTACGCTGCCCGACCTGGTATCGCAAACGCAAAACGTCAGCATGTTCGAGGATTTCCCCGGTGCCGGCTTGCCGACCTGGGTGATACGTGGCGTCGGACTGCAGGACTTCAACAGCAACAACACTCCGACCGCAGCCGTATACAACGATGGTGTCTATCAAGCCTCCACTGCAATGGGTGACGAGGCGTTGTTCGACATCGATCAGGCCGAGATTCTCAAAGGTCCACAAGGTGGCCTCTACGGCCGCAACACTACCGGCGGCGCGGTGTTGCTGAACAGCCATCGCGGCAAGGTGGGCGTGCAGGAGCAAAGCTTCTCGATTTCATACGGCAGGTGGCAGCAAGTGCAGGCCGACGGCATGGTGAACGTCCCATTGACTGCAGATGCGGCGTGGCGGCTGGCCGGACGTGTCGATGAAGCGCCATCCAGCGCCGGCTGGCAAACGTCGATGCCGAGCGGAGAGCATCACGGTGGCCGCGATCGCTACGACATACGCAGTTGGTTGCATTGGGGGAGCGGCGATTTGCAGCTTGATTGGAAAGTGCAGGGAGGGCGCGATGATTCCGATATTGCCTTGGGTCGTTCGATCGGCCTTTACGATCCCACTGGAGCGAAACTTTTCTGTGATGCCGTGCTGGCCGGTTATCGTGACGATGCACACTGCATCAACTTCGGTGGCGTCAACCTGCTGAGCCAGGGCAAGCCGGCCCTGATCGAAAATCTCTCGCTGCAAGCCAGCGATGGCAGCAGGGTGTTTTCCAGTCCTATCAATGCCCAGAACAACAATTACACCAGCACCTTGCTGGATCTGACATGGAAAAACGAGCGTTACCAGATCAAGTCGTTGACCTCCTATGACGATTCCCACTATGGCGTGACGCTTGATCTCGACGGCAGTGAAGGCGAGTACGGCCATCGCACTTCCAGCAGCGATATCAATGTGGCCAGCGAAGAATTGCAATTGATGTCGGTGGGGAACGCTTATTTCTCGTGGCTGACCGGCGTGGTCGTCACCCATGAAAATTTTCTGGAAGGCAGGATTTTCAGTTTGCGCGACAACACCGCGGTCGGACTGGGCCAAGGCATCCTGCGCTACCGGCAGGTAACCAACTCACAGGCGGCTTATGCCGACTTTTCGTTCCAGCTTGCCAGCGACCTGAAAGTGGACACCACGCTGCGTTACACGAATGAGCGCAAACTATATCGTGACGGCGAGTTCTACATGCCGGGAACGCCTCCTTACTATTTTGTCCAGAACCTTTCAGCTGATTACAACCTCGATCAACATCTGTCAGGCAGCATAGACCTCGAATATCAATATGCGCAGAACGAACTGTGGTATGCCAGGATTTCGAGCGGATTCAAGAGCGGCGGCTTCTATGGAGGTTTTCCGTTTGATGCGTCATATGAAGAGCCTTACAAGGCCGAGACACTTGTTGCCTATGAAGCGGGAGTGAAGCGGGATTTTCCGCAGCAGCATCTGCATGTGAATGCGTCGGTGTTCCATTATGACTACAAAAATGTTCAGGGTTTCTTCCATGACTATAACCCGATAACGGGTACGAGCATTGATCGCCTCACCAATGTGGCCGATGCGCGTCACGATGGTGTGGAGTTGGAAGCGAAATGGCAATTCGCACCGCTTTGGTATCTTGACGCCATGATTGGCTGGCTGGAAGCGGATTACGTAAATGGCACCAAGGTTTTCCAGAACATCGCAGGCGAGTCTGTATTGGCCAGTGGCCAACGACCCTACGCACCACGGCGGAGCGGCAACATCCAGCTGCGTCACCAAAGCAGTTTGTTTGGTGACCTGCAAGCCGAGTGGAGATTGAGCTACAGCGCGCAATCGAATTTTTCAGGAGCGCAAAGCTCGCCGGTGGATGCTGCAATCAATCATCTGCCGGGCTATGGCAAATTCGACGCTTCGTTGACGATTGCGGCCCCGAATTCGCCGTGGACTACATCGCTGTGGGTCAAAAATCTTACCGACAAGGTATATCGCACCAGGGTCAAGGATGACGGGCTTGGTAGCTATATTGAATTCTTCGGCGAACCCCGCTCTTTCGGTTTGACGGTCAATTACAGGCTCTAAAGGCCGTCAAATAACATCATTCTGATATTAATTGCTCGTTTGGGAGCAGAAATTGCATTGATTTGCAAGGACAACTTTCATGTTTTGTAAGGTAGTTCTTGTAGAATGTGCAAAGTTGTGCTGTAGGGCGCACTGCAAACAATTATTGAACTGGACACGGATAGTTGCCCGCATTTGAAAGGAGCGTTCAAACCTGTTCTCGCATCGTGCCTGCTTATGTAATCAGTGAAAGGAGAGAGGCATGACGCACTTCCATGGCAATACCGCTTTAAAGGTTGATCCAATTTATTATCCGGGCACGGTCGGCGAACTGCTGACGGTGCGTGCACCGTCCAGTGAATTCACTCACCTGGTACGACTCAACGAAAAACTGCAAATGCAGTGTGGTGAGGATTTTTCTGTTCAGTGTTGGAGTGGCGATGAGATTTCGCGCATTCCCAACAGTGTCTTGCGGAGCTTGGCACGTTGCTATGCAGGGGTATTCAACGAAAGTTG
Source organism: Candidatus Acidiferrum sp. (assembly GCA_035500035.1). Taxonomy (GTDB): domain Bacteria; phylum Pseudomonadota; class Gammaproteobacteria; order Pseudomonadales; family Pseudohongiellaceae; genus CAILUG01. The sequence goes on from DATJXP010000115.1 coordinate 8,408, forward strand.
GAGCGAAGACTGGACTGAAGAAACCGCAATGGCGGAAGTGCGTAAGTGCATCGATGCACCACGAGGCTACATGCCAGTGATGACCATGCTGTTCAAGGAAGATGAGGTTGTCGGCTTCTGCTGGGCCTTCATCATGGAAACGGACTCGTTGACTGAAGAAAGCGCACCGTTTTCGTCTTCCAGTGTCAAGCGGCACGAGAGCGTCAGCGTGGCCCGCTATTGGCTCGATAGTGTCGGCCGCAAGAATCGTTTGGTGTCAATCAGGGAACTGGGCGTCATCAAAGAGCATCGTCAGGACAAAACTCCATATCTCACCATTCCCATCTTCGAGAAAGCGAAGGCTACGGATTGTAACGTGGCTTTCTTTCGAACGAAGACCAGCAGCAAAGCGTTCAAATGGAGTCTTGGTGTTGGCTTTGTGCCGCTGCAACTTTTCATGGTGGATGATCTTCTGCTGATGAAAGGCAATGTCAAATATGCGATGAACTTGTTGTACGGTTCCATCGACGACATGAAAA
>DATJXP010000116.1:0-2623 GCA_035500035.1 Candidatus Acidiferrum sp.
GCGTGTTGAAGAAGCACACGGTGTTTTCATCGCCGGGTTTGTTGGCTACCACCTTGCGGTTGATGCGGGTGGCGCCGGTATGTACGTCGATGTCCTTGAGGATGAAATTGTCTACATCGGACGGGAACGGCATGGCCCACAGGAATTTGCCGGTGCGTTTGTCGAGTACGAACAGGCCACCGCCTTCACCGACGTTGGCGACGATGTCGTGCATCTGGCCTTTCGGTACATCCGGGTTGATCCATTTGACGTACTTGGGATCCGGATTGAGCGGCGTGCGGATGATGACTCGCTCTTCGTTGATGTCCATGTCCCAATCGTCACCCGGCAGGTGCTGGTAGTACCACTTCAGTTTGCCGGTGTCGGGATCGAGCGCCAGCGTCGAATTGCTGTAGAGATCGGCTGGCGCGGTTTCCGGAATGGCGTCGGGATTGCCGTTGTGACGTTGCAAACGTGCGTAAGGCGACGGGTTGGCCACGCTCCAGAACAGCGTGCCGGTTTCCGCATCGAAGGAACCCGGCAAACCCCAGGTCGATGCCTTGCGCTGATCGAGCGGCGTGCCGGCCCACGTATCGACGCCGGGTGGATCGTTCGGCGCCTGGGTGGTGTAGAACTTCCACACCAGTTTCCCAGTGTGCGCATCGTGGGCGGAGATGTAACAAGCCTCGCGCGTGTTGCAAGTACCGCCGGAAATCACCTTGCCTTTGACGACGATGGCGCCGCTGGTATTGCCGCGGCCCGGCGTCGGCGCTTCCCAGCGCAAGGCGCCGGTGCGTGCATCGAGCGCCACGACGAACTCGTCGGGCGCGGTGAAATAAACCATGTCGTCGTAGATCGCCAGCGTCTTTGAACGGGCCGAGCCGCCGGCATTCTGTTTTTCGTATTTGCGCTGGTAATGCCAGATCATGTCGCCGGTGGTGGCATCGAATGCGGCCACACTGCCGCCCGGCATCGTCAGGTACAACACGCCGCGATAAACCGTCGGAATGGTTTCGGTGATGCCGTCCGGCAACCCGCGCGACCATGCCAGGCCAAGCTGTTTGACGTTGTTCTTGTTGATTTGTTTCAGCGGGCTGTACCGCTGTGCATCCGGCGTACGGCTGAACCACAACCAGTCCGCCGCATTGGGATGATTGAGCATGTCGTCGGTGACCGGAACGAATTCCTTGATCGCCGGCATCGAACCGTAATGGTTGACGGTATCGGCGAGCACGCCGTTGTTGTCGCCGGCAGCAGCGGCCAATTGCCGCAGGTAACCGAGCAAGGCGGGCATTTCCTCCGCCGGCACCGTCACCGGCGGCATGCCCTTGGCTGGATTGCCTGTGCGCAGGAACGCCGCGAGCGCCGCATCGTCGCTGCTTTTTACCTTGCTGATCACCGACGGCGCCATCTGGCCACCCTGCCCGTTGGCGCCATGACAGTTGGCGCAGATAGAACTGAACAGTTCGTCGCCACCGGATTGGGCGGCGGCCGGCAAGGCGATCAACAGCGCCAGCGAGGCTGAATATGCAATAGGTTTCATGTGAAAACTTCCGCGGAGGGTTCGGTTACGACGGCACGACGACAAACAACCGGTTCAGGCTTTTTTCTGCGGGTCACCCATCTGCCAGTCGTGGATCATCTTGTAGCGGGCGCTCTTGATGTGGGCGAACTTGCGGTCCACCACCTTGTAGAAGCCGAAGCTGACGATGCGCATCACCTGGCCCTTCTTCAGCGGCACGTTCCAGAACGAATCGGGCCAGTCGGCGATACATTCGAAGCGGGTGGGGATCTCGACGGCGATGCCGCCTTCGTCGGAAATGAACTCGGCGACTTCGACCGTCTCCTTGATGTGCTTCTTCACGTTGGCGTAGAAGTCGCGGATGGCGGTGTTGCCGACGATCTGCGTGGCACCGAGTTCGAACACCACGTTGGGGTGATAGAAATCGATGAAGGTCATGTCATTGCTATTGAAGCGTTCGAGATAGACGTTGTACTCCTCGCGACTGATGCGATTGGAGCCGGCCGCTCTGGTTCCCGTGCTTGCAGCCAGCGCCAGCGTGCCGCCGGCGAGCAGGAATTCGCGCTTGTTCATCGTGTGTCCCCTCGGTCGATCATGTTTTATGAAGGATGATTCGGTTTTTCATGCAGCATAGTCGGCACCGTCACCAAGGGCACGAGGCCGCCTACATCAATCACCGAATTTCCTCATTCTGTCGGGAGCCGACCACTACCCTTTTGCGGGGACTGCCGTGATAATCCCGGCGTCCAGGGGGGAAACTGCCGGGTGATACGGCAGCGGTTTTTCCTGGTCTGAGCTGGGTGTTACGCCCTTCCGCTCAGCGACGGCAGTCAATGACCGCCTCACTCCATAACCCAACAAGTAACAGGAAAACATCATGGCTATCTTCACTCACGTATGCGTCGGCACCAACGATCTCGATCGTGCCAACAAGTTCTACACCGCCGCCCTCGGCGCCCTCGGCGTCAAGAACCTCGGCCCCCTGGGCTCTGCCGGCACTCTGTACGGCGCCCAAGGTCCGGAATTCATTGTGCTGAAACCAGGTAACGGTCTGCCTTCCACCTACGCCAATGGCGGTACCATCGGTTTCGCTGCCGCGACCCGCGCCGCCGTGCGCGACTT
>DATJXP010000117.1:0-2858 GCA_035500035.1 Candidatus Acidiferrum sp.
CGTCTAGGCAGCCGCGGGTTCGTCAGCGACGATCTCGAACCCGTGCGTCATCACGACACCGGCCTTCATCAGCATGATCGACGCCGAGCAGTATTTTTCCGCCGACAGCTCCACCGCGCGTTTGACCTTGGCCGGATCGAGCTCCTTGCCCTTGACGACGAACTGCACATGAATTTTGGTGAACACCGCCGGCACTGCATCGGCGCGCTCGGCCTCCAGCCGCGCTTCGCAGCCGCTGATTTGTTGGCGGCCACGGCGCAGGATATTGACCACATCGACCGACGAGCAGGCACCAACGCTCATCAACATCAGCTCCATCGGCCGGAACCCCATGTTGCGACCTCCCAGATCTTCCGGCCCGTCGATCACCACGGCGTGTCCCGTGCCCGATTCGGCGACGAACATCATGCCATCGACCAGCTTTACCGTTGCTTTCATGAACCTTCCCCGTGATTTGCCTGTATCACGTCATTATCCCATACGCTGCAAGCCCGAAACCGGCCGGAAAATAGAACGGCACGGCAAATTGTGATATACAACGGCGGAAAACCAGCCCGATTTCCGGGAAGCATGAGGCGACAATGGCGCTGATGGCCATCACACCCCACATTCGCGATCTCGAGAATTTTCTCAGCCATTCGCACCGGCGGCGTTATCCCAACAAGACCACGATCATCCATGAGGGTGACAAGTGCGAGACGCTCTACTACATCATCAGTGGCTCGGTGTCCGTCATTCTCGAAGACGAGGAAGGCAAGGAAGCGGTCATCACCTATCTGAACCCGGGCGATTTCTTCGGTGAAATGGGCCTGTTCGAAAGTCACGAAGCCCGCAGCGCCTGCGTGCGTACCAAGACCGAGTGCGAAATCGCCGAACTCAGCTACGCCAGCTTCAACAACTACACGCGCGGCCACCCGGAAATCCTCTACACCATCGGCAAGCAGATGGCGCACCGGTTGCGCAGCACTACCAAGCGAGTGGCCGATCTCAGCTTCCTCGACGTCACCGGCCGCATCGCCAGCATCCTGCTGGAACTGTCGAAGCAACCCGATGCAATGACGCATCCAGACGGCATGCAGATCAAGATCACGCGCCAGGAACTCGGCCGTATCGTCAACTGTTCGCGCGAGATGGCGGGGCGGGTGTTGAAGGACCTGGAAGACCAAGGCCTGATCGAAGTGCACGGCAAGACCATCGTGGTCTACGGCACGCGTTGACAGCTGTTTTCAGCCAGCTCAGTAGATAATCACCAGCACCCAGGCGGTCGTCAGCGCCAGCAGACTGAGAAACACTGCCGCCGAACCAAGATCCTTGGCCAGCCCCGACAGTTCGTTGTGCTCGTGGCCGATGCGATCGACCACCGCTTCCACCGCGGTGTTCAACACTTCCACCACCAGCACCAGCAGGTAGGACCCGACCAGGATGGCCTTCTCGAGCCCGTCGTCGCCGAGCCACAACCCGAGCGGTACCAGCACGATGCCGAGCGCCAATTCCTGGCGAAAGGCAGCCTCGCCCTTCCAGCAAGCCTTGAGGCCGCGCCACGAATAGCCCGCGGCGGAAACGATGCGGGCAATGCCGGTCTGACCAGGTTTAGCCATTGAAGAACAACTCCTGCAGCTTGGCCCCGGGATCGGCCGCCCGCATGAAGGACTCGCCGACCAGGAAGCCGTACACACCGTGCTTCATCATCTCCTCGACGTCGGCGCGCGCCAGGATGCCGCTTTCGGTGATGACGGAAGTCTTGTCCGGAATCTGTTCGAGCAAATCGTAAGTCACTTTGAGGCTGGTCTTGAAGGTGTGCAGATCGCGATTGTTGATGCCGATCAGCGGCGGGTTCAAGCGCAGCGCCTGCTCCAGTTCGTTCTGGTCGTGCACTTCCACCAGGTAATCGAGCCCGCAAGCAGTCGCGGCAGCGGCCAGTTCGTGCAGTTGCGATTCCGACAGCGCGGCGACGATCAACAGGATGCAGTCGGCGCCGAGTACGCGCGACTCGATGATCTGGTATGGATCGATCATGAAATCCTTGCGGATCACCGGCAGCGTGCAGGCCTCGCGCGCTTGCTGCAGATACGCATCGCAGCCCTGGAAAAAATCGACGTCGGTCAGCACCGACAGGCAGGCGGCACCGTGTTCGGCGTAACTGGCGGCAATCGCCGCCGGATCGAAATTGCTGCGCAAAAGTCCCTTGCTCGGCGACGCCTTCTTCACCTCGGCCACCACCGCCGGCCGCTTGTGGGCGATCTGTTTCTGCAAGGAGCTGACAAAACCGCGGCACTGCGGCAGATGGTCGAGCTGCAGCAACAGCGATGCCGTGGCTATCTTCGCCTTGCGTTCGGCGACTTCTTCGCGTTTACGATCGAGGATCTTCTTGAGGATGGTGGACTGAACCAAGCGAACTGCTCCGTAATGCTACCGACGGTGACCGCTAGCGATAACGGTCGAGAAAATTCTGCAACATCTGGTGTCCATGCTCGGTGAGTATGGACTCGGGGTGGAACTGCACACCTTCGATCGGCAGGGTCTTGTGGCGTACCCCCATGATTTCTTCGATGCTCGCATCCGCATTCTGGGTCCAGGCGGTGACTTCGAGACAGTCCGGCAGGCTGGACTGCTCGATAACCAACGAATGATAGCGGGTGGCGTTGAAGGGATTGTTAAGACCGCTGAACACACCCTGTCCGGCATGATGAATAGCCGAAATCTTGCCGTGCATCACCCGTTTGGCGCGGATGATGTTGCCGCCGAACGCCTCGCCGATGCTCTGGTGGCCAAGGCAAACGCCCAGCAGCGGAATCCTGCCGGCGAAATGCTTGATCAACGGCACCGAGATGCCAGCTTCCTTCGGCGTGCACGGGCCG
>DATJXP010000118.1:0-3466 GCA_035500035.1 Candidatus Acidiferrum sp.
TGAAGCGGCGTTGGTGGACGCGCTCAGGCAAGGTCGTATCGCCGGTGCCGGGCTCGACGTTTACGAGCGGGAACCGAATGTTTCCGAAGCGTTGCTGGCGATGGAAAACGTGGTGCTGCTGCCGCATCTTGGCAGTGCCACCACCGCCACGCGCGAAGCGATGGGGCGCCGGGTGCTCAGCAATCTCGATGCGTTCTTCAGCGGTGGGCCGTTGCCGGATCGCGTAGTCTGATCAGGCTGATCAGGCAAAAATCTCGGTCAGGAAATTCTGCATGCTCTGCCAAGCGCGGCTGGCGACCACCGGGTTGTAGGCCATGCCGTTTTGCGGCGCATTGGCGGCCGGATTGGTGAAAGCATGCATGGTGTTGCCGAAGGCATGAATCTGCCAGTCGGCGCCGGCCGCGGTCAGCTCCTTTTCCAGTGCCAATACTGCTTCCGGCGGCACCATCGGGTCGTCGTGGCCGTGCAGCGCAAGCACTTTGGCCGTGATATTGGCGTTGGGTAGATTGGCTGCCGGCGCGAACAAACCGTGGAAGCTGACGACGCCGCGCAGATCGGCACCGCTGCGCGCCATGTCCAGCGCGCACAAACCTCCGAAGCAGAAACCGATCGCCGCCATGCGCGAAGTGTCCACCATGTCGAGACTGCGTGCAGCCGTGATGGCCGCCAGCAAGCGTTGCCGCAGCAAGGCGCGATCCTGGATGAATGGTGTCATCAGCCTGGAGTTTTCAGCATTGTCCTTGCCAAGGATGCCCTTGCCGTAGTTGTCGATGGCAATGCCGACATAGCCGAGCGCCGCCAGTTTGTCGGCTTTCTCGCACTCGAATGCGCTACGGCCGGCCCAGGCATGGCTGACCAGTACGGCGGGGCGCTTGCGCGCTTCCGTAGTGGGCAACGCAACGTAAGCTTCGAGCGTATGGACGCCGTCCTGGTACGTGAGCAGGGTCGAAGGCATAAGCGAACTCCAGATGAACGATGACAGGATTATAGCTATCCGGTGCCGGTGCGGGATGGTAGTGTTGGCAACAAACGGCAACAGTGCAGAGGAGCAGCATGGCTCAGCCGGACGTACCCTCCATCGATCTTGACTTTGCGTTCTCCATCCGTCTTGAAACCGGTGGCCGCGTTGAATTCGAAGGCCCGATGCGCAGCCGCGTGTTCGAGCCGATAACCGGTGGCGAAGTCTTTGGCTCCAGATTGAGCGGCCGCGTGGTACCGCAAAGCGGTGCCGATTTTGCCAGCAACAATTTGATGGATGCGCACCTCATGCTGCAGGCCAGCGACGGCACGTGGCTCTACATGAATCTCTTCGGATACGAACACAAGGTCACGCCGGACGGCAGTCCGTATTTCCGCGTGGCTCCGTACTTCGACACGCCGGCGGGTGCGTGGGAGTGGCTGGGCAAGACGGTTTTCATCGGTACCGCCGAAAGGCATCCGAACCAGTTGCTCGTGCATGTCTATGCACTCAAATGAGTTGGACAAGTGGGCTGCACAAGTAAATGGGAAAATTAAGCTGGATTGTTGAGTACGCATCATGGCAGATCTGAAAATCCCCGGCATCGAACTCGAATACGCCTTTTCCATTTCGATGAACTTCGCCGAGCGCATCGACTTCGTCGGGCCGCGTCGCGGCAAGGGCTATGTGCCGCCGGCCAGCGGGCTTGTTTACGGTCCGCTGTTGAATGGGCGCGTAGTGCCTTACAGCGGCGCCGATTTTGCCATCTTCAAGAATGTCGCCGAGGGCATCAAGGCCAACACCCACTATATGCTGCAGGCCGATGACGGCACCTGGATTTACATCAACAATCGTGGCTACCTCAACCGCACGCCAGATCCGGACAAGCCAGGCAAGACCAAGCTGTACTTCCGCATGACGCCGCTGTTCGAAGCGCCAGCAGGCCCGCACGAATGGCTGGCGCGAACGATGATCGTCGGCACCGGGGAACGGCTGACCAACCCTGACCGTTCGCAGTTCACCTATTACCGGGTCAAGTAGCCGGGATCATTACATGGGCATCAGCAGGCGTTCATTGCTACGAGCGGGGGGGCTGGGAGCGGCGGTATTGCCATTGGCTGCCCACGCTGGCCCGTCGGCAAATTCAAGTTCGATGGTCACCCGCTACGATGGGCCGGGTATTTACCTTTATCCGGCTTGGGGTGAACCGCGGCCGTACCTGGTATTGCCGGCTACCGGGCGTCAATCCATGCTCGAATTCAGGGACTGTAACAGCGCTGCGTTGCTATGGACCCAGTCCCTGGCCCTGCATGCCGAATTTGCCGGCAAGGTTGGGGGCGTGTGAGCGAAATTGCCGGTAAACCACAACGAGGTTCCTGCGTTATTCGGTGCAGCGGGAGGGTTGATGAGGCCCTGTCCCATTGTCAGCGGATTGCCACCAAGAGGGCCTTGTGTCACAAATACCGATGTCCAGCCGGCTGCCGGGCGGTTCCGTGATGCTTCGCAATGACGAGGAGCTTGCGGCCACCAAGGAGTCGCTGGCGCTGGCCCGCAGGCAGTTATTGAACAGGTTTTTGGCCAGTGTCGAACGCCGGGCCTACCGGATGGCGGTATTGGCAACCGGTAACCAGGACGAGGCGATGGACATCGTGCAGGATGCGATGTTGAAACTGGTCGAAAATTACGGCGACAAGCCCGAACCCGATCTGGCGCCACTGTTTTTCTGCATCCTGCAGAGCCGGATTCGTGACTGGTATCGGCGCAGCTCGGTTCGTAACCGCCTGCGCAGTTGGCTCGGCAGCGATGACGACGATGAAACCGACGCGCTGGATCAGCTGCCCGATCCTGCCGCGCGAGCGCCGGATGAATTGCTGGCCGCCAGAGGCGGCATGGTGGCATTGGAGTCTGCGCTGGGTGCGCTGCCGCTGCGCCAGCAGCAAGTATTTTTGTTGAGAGCCTGGGAAGGGCTCGATGTCAAACAGACCGCTCAGATCATGCAGTGTGCGGAAGGAAGCGTTAAGACCCATTATTCACGGGCTTTGGCCAGCCTGCGCGAGAAGCTGGGAGAACATGTATGAGCAACCGTAATGATTTGCAATCAGAGCTGACAAGCGACAGAGATGCCCGCCTGTTGGATGCCGTCCGTCGGGAGCTGGACCGCAGCGTAGCTGCGCTGGACGGGCAGACCCTGTCCCGTCTGCATACCATCCGTAGCCAGACGCTGGAAGCCAAACGCCGTTCGGCATTGGCGCGGCTGTGGTTGCCGGTCAGCGGCTTGGCGACGACCTGTGCGTTGGTGCTGGCGCTTGGCCTGTATTGGCATGGCAATCACGGGACTGTCAGTGGCAATAATGCCGACGCCATGGAGGACATGGATATTCTCGCTTCCAACGAAGGCCCCGATTTTTATGCCAATTACGAGTTTTACCAGTGGTTGACGCAGGACTAGGCGCTGCTGTCTGAATGTAGTCCCGGAAGGCAATGAGAAGGCCATAAAACACCATAAGA
>DATJXP010000119.1:0-7448 GCA_035500035.1 Candidatus Acidiferrum sp.
GAACCACGAACCACGAACCACGAACCTCATGAGGCAAACGCCATGAACAAGAACAACGCCATCGCATCCACCCTGCTCGCTTCGCTCGCCGTGTTGTGGGCGGCGCAAGCTTCCGCCCAACCACCGGCGCAGGATTTCCCCACTTCCACCGAAGCGCCGGCCGGCATGCTGACGATAGACAGCGAGAACGACGTACCCGGCTTTTCGGTGCAGGAACTGGTGTACGCCAAACGCGATGCACTCGAATTGAAACTGAAGCTGGTCAACCCCAACGCCGCTCCCGGCGCCGGTGGACCGCCGGCACCGGGCGCCGCACCGGCAGGCCCCGGCAAACCGGTGATCGTTTACGTGCAAGGCTCGGCATGGTTTCCGTTCGACAACCTCGGCACGCTGAACCGCGCCATCGACCTGGCCGAGCACACCGGCTTCGTCGTCGCCAGTCTGCAATATCGCTACTCGTCGATAGCGAAGGCGCCGGCGCAGATCCAGGACGTCAAATCCGCCATTCGCTACCTGCGCGCCAACGCGCAGCGGCTGCGCCTCAATCCGGACAAGATCGGTATCCTCGGCGATTCGTCGGGCGGACACCTGGCGGTGCTGACCGGCACCAGCGACGGCGTCAAGGAGTTCGTCACCGACGACAACGCCGGCCTCAGCAGCGGCGTGCAAGCGGTGGTGGATTTCTTCGGGCCCACCGACTTCAAGCAGATGAGCAAATTCCCCAGCTCGTTCAAACACGACGATGCCAATTCGCCGGAATCGACCTTGATCGGTGGCCCTATCCAGGCACCCGAGAACGCCGCCAAAGTGGAGGCCTACAACCCGATCCACTACGTCAGCAAGGATAAAAAGCTGCCGCCGTTTTTGATCATGCACGGCGACAAGGACGCACTGGTGCCGTTCAACCAGAGCGTGTTGCTGTACCAGGCGTTGAAAGACGCCAACCAGCCGGTGACGTTCTACAAGGTGAAAGGCGCCGGCCACGAAATCCGCTTCTGGACGCCGGCGGTGATGGACATCGTGTACAAATTCTTCACGCGCGAACTGAAAAATTGACGAATTCCGGCTGCAATGTGCCGCGAATGTGAATAGTGCGGCCGCCGCGGATGCGCGCGTCAACGCCGCTGTCTTCGCTACGTTAATTGCTGCATGCGAGCCATAAACCGGCGCATTTTGCCGGCGACGCTTAATGCCACATTAACGCAGCAAGGAGACAGCCAGATGAAGATCAGAACCATCGTAACGACGATTGCCACAGTTTTGCTGACCGCGGGTTTCGTTGCGCCGAGTTCGGCGCAAGACAGCGGCGTCGCGCCGAGCGACGTCGAAGTCATCACCATCACCGCCAAACGGCCGCAGCCGACGGTGGCGATGACATGCTTCAACGAAGTGAGAGCGCAGGCAGTGGCCAACAGGCTGCAACATGACGATAACAGCGTGGACGAAAAATCCGCGGACGCCCGCCGCGATTTGCGCAGCGCCGTCAGACAGTGCATCGATCAAGCCACGGCGCAATCCGACACACGCATCTGATCCGGCTCGCGGCGCAAAGCATGCAAATGTCTTTGCGCTGATTTTCGAACCGATTGCCGAACCGATTGCCGAACTGCTTGTCGTATCGCCACGTTTGCCCTGCCTAGAGCAGAAAGGAAGCGTGCACTTGCGCATCGTCCAGGTGGATGGTTCTGAGCCACGCAGCGGCAATCTGTACCGGATTGTCCTGATCGACGCTTATCTCGACCGAATCGTTGACGGAATCCCATACCCATAGCCGGGGATCCTGCAGCGGAAAATGAAATACCACGGCGGCATGACTGAAGCCCGGCGTGGAGATCACCAGTATCCTGGCCGTTATCTGCTGCTTTTTCAGCGTTTCAGTCATCACTATCGCTTCAGGCAAGCAGGCGTTTTCGGCTTCGCCTACGAAGTCCGGCACCGTTACCGGCAACGCGGGGCCATTGGCGCAAGCGGCCAGCGTGGCCGCCGCGAGCAGCGCTCCCGGCACTTTCAGTCCTTTCATGCGACGCTCCTGTTATCGTCAATGCGGATAGATTAGCATCGAGTTCGATATCGGCGGCAAGGAAATCGACATGCGAGCCCCAGCCCATAATCTGACTGCCAAGGCGGCCACGGCGTTGCTCGCCGTTTCTCTGCTGCTCCACTCCGGCATCAACGCGGCCGCGGAGCCTTTCGAGTTCAACGCCGGCCAGTTGCCGGAAGCAGCGGGCATGATCAAGGCAATGCAAGCGGTCCACGTGACTGCGCATCAACTCGTGATCGAATCCAAGCGCTGGCATCATCGCGTCGTGGTGTTCGTCTATCCAAGCAAGAGCAAAAAAGTCTGGGTGTGGGATTCCGTTGCCAAATCCCGCGAAGTGAAAGCCGACGCCGCCAATCCGGTTGCCGTCGCCACAGCCTGGCTACGGCAGATGGGAATCGGCGACAAGGTGGTCAACGCTTCGTTCGACGACCCACTTGCCACTCTCGATCACCGGGAAAATTCTTCGCAACGCTGACCTGGAATCCGTCGCCATGCCGATCGCAGTAGCTGTCACCCAACCGGGATATTTCATGACGCTGATGCGGCAATTGCTGCTGGCGACTTCGCTCGCCCTGCTGGCACCGCTGGCACTGGCCCAACCGCACAAGCAGGAACTCGACCAACTGCCGGGCCAGTGGGCTGCCCATGTGTCGAACGGCGATTTCGGCGAGCTGGCCAACCTGTACCTGTCCGATGCGTTGCTGCACCAGGATTTTGATCAGCAGGAATTGCACGGCAGCAAGCAGATCGCCGAATTCTATGCCGGGTATGCCGGCCATCTTCCCAAAATCGTCATCACCAAAATCAACGAAAGCCGGGTGATGGACGCAGTAGGACTGCTGGGCGGCAGTTTTTCGATTACCTATGCCGACCAGCATGTCGTGAAGGGTCACTTCAGCCTGGTATGCCAATGGATTGACGGCAAATGGCAGATCGAAATCCAGCACAACGTCCGCGCCAAGCCGGAATAAGCGCTGTTCCGTGAATGTCGCGTCAAGGCAGCGGTGACATTGCTTCCACGCGCAATTGCCAACCGCCCGGCGCAGTCGCAGGGTTCCAATTCGTCGCAAGCATTGCAACTGCCGTCAACAACGCGCCATTGGCCGGCAGATACACCGGCAAGCCCGCCCCTTGCTGCGGACAGTGGCCGTTGACGAGATAGTGATTGTTGGGCGCCTCCTGCAGCAGCAAGTCGATCGCCTGCGCCGGCCGGCCCAGCCGCAATGCCGTCATCGCCAGCAGCGGATAATCCCAGCCCCAGCTCTGCGGGCCGAAGTCCCAGCTTTGCAGCACGGCTTGCAGCGTGGCGTCCATCGTTGGTTTGTCCACGGTCGGATCCTGCAACAAGGCGAGCGGCGCCAGCATGGTGGGATGGTCCTTGCGGCTGGCGGCGTTGTCGAAGGTATCGGGGATCGATTCGATTGCGACGTACTTGCCGTTTTTTTGCGGCAACGGTGCCAGCGCTGCCAGTTGACGGTTCCACTCGGCGTTTTCCGGCAAGCCGCGACGCTGACGCCAGGCTTGCGCCGTCTGCAAACCGTAGCGCCACAGTGCCAGCTCGAAACCGGGATTGACGCTCTGCGTCGGTTGGTAGATTTCCTGCGATATCCAGATCGGCGGCAACAACGAATAGCGCTGCTTATCGGCCTCCCAACTCAACATCGACGACATCGCTTCGGCCGTGGCCTGCACCAGTTCGCCGTAGCGCTGCAGAATTTTTCGATCCGGTTTGGCCTGATACAACAGTTCTGCCAGTTGGATCGCCTGCGGCTGGTTCCAGAGGATGAGCGCATTGCCGCCCGGGCTCTCGTCATCGTCAGGCCCCACCATCTTGGCCCAGCGTGCGCCATTCAAACCGCGTTCCGCTGCCAATGCTTTCGCCTGCGGCAAATGCTGCACGTACCATTGCAGCATGCGTTCGGCCTCGGCACTGCGCCCCCACAAAATCCAGTGCGCGCTGTGCCACCACATCATTTCGGTGTGATGCTTGCCGTACCACGAACTGGCGGTGAGCGCGGTTTCCTGCGCCGGTTCGGCGCTGCGTTCCTGCACGCCCATCAGGTATTGCGACAGCACGACGCGGCGCTCGAGTTCGTTGGCGCGCGGATCGCTGCTGCCGGCAAAATCGATCGCGGCGCCGCTCTGCCAGTAGTCGCGCCATATGTGTTCGGCGGATTCGGCAACTTTGGAGAAAGTCAGCAGCTGAGCGTTGGCAGTGCCGTCGTGGATGAATTCAATGCTGACACCCAACGGCCCGGCACCGGTAGCAAGCAACTGATAATGATGGCGACTGTTCCGCTGCAACTTTGCCTTGCCTTGCCAACGCAGCACGACACGATGATGTGCGTCATCGATGGTGCGCGCGAATTCGGCGCTGTTGGCGGTCTGCGTCATCAGCGTAGTGGCGTGCTCGTCGTCATGGCTCCAGTCGAGATCGGGCATGTTCTTCACCGCCGGATCGTAACCGCGCGGGAAATCGACACCGATGGCAATACGGCCGGCAGTCAGCAGCGGCGAATCCAGCGTAAAAGCAACGAGGTCGCGCTCGCCATGCACGACAGTCGTGACCTTCACCGGCACGCCGGCCAGTGCGTAATGACTGTCGAGCCGGCCGCGCCACAGGTCGAGCCGCTGATCGATATCACTTAGTTGATTTGTCTGCAGCGGCTGGCCATCCAGCAACAGGCCGACGCGCGCCAGCGGCAGATCGTGCGGATTCTGGCGCAGCCACTGGCCGGCCTCGCTGTCCTGGTCAGTCGGAAAATTAACGGTGCGACCGTAGGCACTGAACGGCACGTCGGCGTCGTGCAACGTGTAGCCATGCGGATTGGCGCGGCTGTGCCAGGCCCAACTGACCTTGGTTTCGAGCGGAAAACCGTGCGCGTAATAGTAGTCGCCGAAACTCTGCAACCCGGTGACGTCGGCGGTGAAGGCAAAGTGGCCGTTGCCGACCGTCAGCGCTGCCTGTGGCTCGAGCTGATGTACCACCGGATCGTGCCGCGTCACCACGGCGTGACGATCGATGGGCGTTTGTGCCACGGCCGGCAGCGCCAGGCTCAACAGCAACAAAACACAGGCTTTGGATTGCACGGACAAACGGCTTGCCCTCTTTGTTATTATCGTCGCCGGTGCCAGGCACCGCGTGACCTGCATTCTAGTGGAAGCCGATAACAACAATGAAACCGACGCTTACGATTATTGCCGCCGCCTCTGCCCTGCTCGCCAATTTCGCGCCGGCGCAAACCCCTTCGCTCGACTCCGCCGGCACCACGCTGCGCTACGAGGGTGGTCACTTCACGCTGCGCGAAGGCAACCGTACGCTGTTCGAACTGGACGCCATCGAGTTCAACTACACCGACGCCGAACAATGGGAACTGGTCGGCAGCGGCAATGCCGAGTGGGTGTTGCGCGGCCGCTTCCCGGCCCGCGTCGATTTCTATCGCAAGGTCGATGACGATGCGCCGCGCATGGCGGAATTGCACGTCAGCAAGATCGACGGCGGCTACCGTTTCCATGCCGAGCCGGTCTGGGGGCGTCAGGTTGCGCTGCGGTTCAAGGATGTCGGCGATCATTTCTTCGGGCTCACCGAGGCGTTGCAGGAACGCAATCAACTATCGCCCGACCTGCGCGGGCAGAACATCGTAGTCGATATCGACGGCGAAGCGGCTGGCATACAGGAAAACTACGCCGATGCTGCGTCGGCGTTCTTCATGAGCAGCAATGGTTACGGCGCCTTCTTCGCCAGCTACGCGCGCGGCGTCTATCGCTTCGGCATTAACGGCGGCAACTCGATCCGGCATGAAACCGGCAAGCTCGACTGGTACGTGTTTCCCGGTCATGACGGCGCCACCATTCATCGCGCCTATTACGATGTGATCGGCACGCCGAAGCCGGTGCCGGCCTGGGGACTCGGCCCAATGGGCTGGCGCGACCAGAACGACGGTGGCGCCGCCGAACTCGTTGCCGACGTCGAGCACCTGACGCAATTGCATCTGCCGTTCACGTCGTGGTTCGTCGACCGGCCGTACAGCGACGGCGCGCACGAATGGTCGCAGATGAACTTCAGCGCCAAGTTTGCCGAGCCGGCGACGTGGATCGGCCGCTTGCGGCGCGAGTTCGGGCTCGAATTCCTCAGCTGGACCTCGCCTGCGACTTTTGGTGACGCGCGTTTTGCCAAACACTTGCCAGGCCAATACAGCTATCTTGATCTTACCCATGCACCGACAGTTGCCGCCTTCGAACAAGAGCTGCACGACAAGCAACATGTGTTCGGCGTGCGCGGCCACAAGATCGATCGCGGCGACGAGGGCTTTCCCGTTGCCGAAGACTGGTCCGACAAAAATATCAGTGCAGCCGAGCGCCGCAACCTGTATCCGCTGTTGATGGCAAAGGTGCACGACGAAGCACTGCGCAGGACCTACGGCGACGACCAGATGACGTTTGCGCGCGCGGCGACCCAAGGCTCGCAACGCTACCTGAGCGCGATCTGGGCTGGCGATCCGCGTACCAGTTGGGACGGCCTGCGCTCCAACGTCGCCAATGCGATGCGCAGCGCCTTCATCGGGTTTCCGGTGTGGGGCAGCGATGTCGGCGGCTACCAGAACGAAGGTTACATCCCGGAGGAACTTTACTTGCGCTGGTTGCAGCTCGGCAGCGTCAGCGGCCTGTTCGAGATCAAGTTCGACGGCGCCGGCGGCGAAGGTCGTAACCGGTTGCCGTGGCAGTACGACGAAAAATTCCAGCAGCGCATGCGCAACATTCTGCAGGATCGCATGCAATTGTTGCCGTACCTGTATTCGTTGGCGCGTACCAGCGGCAGCACCGGCACCTTGATGCAGCCGCTGGCTTATCGCGATCTTGCCGATCGCAACACATGGAATCTCGCCGATGAATTTTTTATTGGCGCTGCCATTCTCGCAGCACCGGTGCTGGAGCCTTCCGCCGATCGCAGCGGTACCGTCAAGCGCACGCTGTATCTGCCGCCGGGCAACTGGCACGACTACGATCAGCCGGCGCTGCAATTCCAGGGCGGCCGCAAGCTCACGCTCGACGTGCCGATCGAAAAACTACCACGCTTCGTCAGCGACAACAGTCTCTACGTCACCGGCCACATCTACTCCGGCAGCGACCGTGTATGGAACACCTTCCCGCCGCAGTTGGTGATCCATGCGATACCCGGCAAGGCCGGCACCCACACGAGCTTTACTTACGTGGACATGCTGGATGCAAACAAGGCGAAAGCAATCGAATTGAATGCGGACAAGGAAACAATCCGCGTCGATGCGCCAGCGATGCCGCAAATGACAAGAGTGGACGTGTTCATGAGCCACAAGCCTGCCAGTGTAGCGCAGGCAGGCAAGGCAGTTGAATTCAGCTACGACAGCAACGACCACATCGTGTCAGTAGC
>DATJXP010000120.1:0-3937 GCA_035500035.1 Candidatus Acidiferrum sp.
AACCTGGGGGACGCAGCCGACCTCTTTCGCGGCAACATTGCCGAACCCCGCCCCGCCGGTACCAACTACGCGCTCGAGACCGGCGTCCCCGCGCTGCTCGAGCTGTATCAGCGCTACCGGTTGCCGTTCACCTACTTCGTCGAAGGCTGGAGCGCCGAGCACTATCCCGATCTCGTGCGACAGATGCACGCCGACGGCGCCGAGATCGGCATGCACGGCTGGCAGCACGAAATCTGGCATCTGCTCGACGACCACGAAGTGGATGAACTGCTGCCGCGCGCGCACACCAGCCTGACGCGTACGCTCGGCAAAGCACCCACCGTGTTCCGCGCTCCCGGCGGCAAGACCACCGCACATACGCAAAAATTATTGGCCGCGCTCGGCTACCGCATCGACGCCAGCTTGCAGGACTACGCCAGGCCTTCGCGCGCGCTTGGACAATTGATCAACGTGCCGTACCAATGGCCCGGCGTCGATGCCACCCATTGGCTGTGGCACAAGCGCTCGCCGGAAGACGCGCTGCAGCAGTGGCTGCAGGCGATCGATCATGCGGTCGGCAACCAGGAACCGCTGGTGTTCATCTTCCATTCGCACGTGATGGGCATGAAACCGGAACGACTGCAGATCGGCGAACGCTTGATCCAGCACGTGCTGGACGACAAGCGCTTGCAGATAATGTCGCTGGCAGACATAGGAGCAAAGACCACATGAGCCAAGTCACGCTGCTCACCATCGACAACGCGCACGCGCGCGCGACGATCTCGCTGTACGGCGGCCAGGTGTTGAGCTTCGTTCCGAAACACGACGGCCGCGAGCGTCTGTTTGTAAGCAACAAAGCCTTGCTGGACGGCAGCAAGTCGATACGCGGCGGCATCCCGGTATGCTGGCCGTGGTTCGGCGCATGGAAAGGTGTGGCACAGTCAACGCCGATGCCGGCCCACGGTTATGCGCGCAATCGCCGCTGGCAGGTGGTGACACTGGAAGAAGGCCCCGATCACACCACGCTGCGCCTGACGCTGCCTGATTGCCACGGCCCTGGTTTCACCCATGCGGCCAAGCTGGAACTACTGCTGGTGATCGGTGCAACGCTGACAGTCGAACTGACTACCGCCAATATGGGACATGAGCCCTTTCCGCTCAGCATGGCACTGCACACTTATTTCGCCGTCGATGACACCCGGCAAGTGCAACTGCAGGGCCTGCAAGGCACCTACTCCGACAAGACCCGCAACTGGGCCATGCTGCCAACTCCGGCAAGCTATCGCTTCACTGAAGAAACCGACCGCATCCATCTGCATGCCACACCGCAAGTGGATATCGTCGATGGCAAGCACATGACCCGCGTGCAATCGCAAGGCCATGACAGCGTCGTGGTGTGGAATCCGTGGAGTGACGGCTCAAAAGCCTTCGCCGATCTTGCCGCCGACGAGTACCTGCGCTTCGTCTGCGTCGAAACCGCGCTGACGCAGGGCTTCACGCTCGAACCCGGCCACAACCATACGCTGCACCAGACCATTGCCTGATCCGGCCAAAGCAACCCACAATACGGCTTTATCGCCAGGGATAGAGCCGAATGACCGTCCCGCCCGACATCTTTCTTTCCTACAACCGCGAAGACCAGGCCACCGCGCGCCGTTTTGCCGATGCGTTCGTTGCGCAAGGGCTCAACGTATGGTGGGACGCGACGCTGCGCAGCGGCGAGGCTTATGACGAAGTTACCGAGAAGGCCCTGCGCGAAGCCAGGGCCGTGGTAGTGCTGTGGTCGAAGAAATCCGTCGTCTCGCGCTGGGTGCGGGCCGAAGCCACGCTGGCGGAGCGCAACAAGACGCTGGTGCCGGTGATGATAGAGCCGTGCGAACGACCCATCATGTTCGAGCTCACCCAGACCGCCGAGTTGATGCATTGGCAGGGCGATATCGAAGACAGGGCATGGCTGGCATTCCTCGCCGACGTGCGACGGTTCGTGGACAGGCATCCTGGCCCCGCACCGTCAGGGGCAACCGTGCAGGCCCCACGGGGTACCGCAGTCCCCGCGCCGGCTGCTTACGACAAGATATCCATCGTCGTGCTGCCGTTCGCCAACATGAGCGGCGATACCGAACAGGAATATTTCTCGGACGGTATCAGTGAAGACATCATCACCGACCTGAGCAAGGTATCGGCGCTATCGGTCATCGCGCGCAACTCGGCCTTCACCTTCAAGGGCAGGCATGTGGATGTGTTGCAAGTGGCCCGGCAACTGCAGGTCAGCCATGTGCTGGAAGGCAGCGTACGCAAATCCGGCAATCGCGTGCGGATCACCGCGCAGTTGATCGAGGGCGCCACCAACCAGCATCTCTGGGCTGAACGCTATGACCGCGACCTGTCCGACATCTTCGCACTGCAGGATGAAATCTCGCAGGCCATCGTCAACACGCTGAAACTCAAGCTGTTCCCGGCGGAAAAACAGGCGATCGAAGAACGTGGCACCGCCAATGTCGAGGCCTACGATCTCTACCTGCGCGCCAGGGCATTGCTGCAGCAGGTCGGGCCGGCGGAGCTCACCCGGGCCATGACAATCTATCGCGAAGCCCTGGCGCTCGATCCTGATTTTTCATTGGCATGGTTCGGACTTTATTCGGCGCTGGCACTCGCTCAGGTCTGGATTTCCGAGCACGCCGCCTCTGCGCGTACGCAGATGCTGGAGGCCAGCGCCCGCATCGCCGCGCTGACCCCGAATGCCTGGTGGACATACGCCATGCAATCCCGGCAACACCTGCTTTCACACCGTTGGCAGGAAGCTGTCACTGCCTCTGCCGCGGCGTTGGCTGCAGCCCCGCCGTCCGAAGTGGAAGCATTGCGCAATCATGCAGACATCCTGTGGCAGGTAGGCCGCTCGAAAGAAGTACTCGCCTGCATCGAGCGGGCGCGCCGGATGGATCCTTTGTCGTTGCTCATTTCGGGCTATCTGCAGTTGGCTCTGGACTTCAACGGCCGCTGGGCGGAAGCCCAGGCAGAATTCGAACGCAGCAAGGATCTGAGTGGCGACCGCGGCATTTGGGAATGGTGGGCAGTCAAGCGACTGTGGCGGCAGCCGCAAGCCAGTCTCGCCGCAGTCAAGGCCCAATTTGATCGCCTGCTGCACCACAACAGTCTGCCGATGACGGTGACTCTGCAGATTGCCCACCTGCTTGACGATGCTGCCGGGGCACGCAAGGCAATACGGGCAGCATTTGATGACCCTGCCAACATGGATGCCACCCGCACCTCGACGCTGATTGAATACGCAGACCACTTTGGTGACAAAGACCTCGCACTCACCGCAATGCACCGGTTCTTTTTCGAATACAACGGCACAGTGATAGCCTTGCTCTATGCCCCTTACGAAAACGACCTTCGCCGCGATCCCCGCTTCAAAGACATCGTGCGCAAGCTCGGTTTACTCGATTATTGGCGCAGCAGCGGCCAGTGGGCCGACCTCTGCCAGCCCGTCGGCAACGACGATTTCGAGTGCCTCTGAACCATGAGCAGCGCGCCCGACATTTTTCTTTCCTATAACCGCGAAGATCAGGCCACGGCACGCAGGTTCGCCGAAGGTTTCGAGCGTGCCGGCTTCAGCGTGTGGTGGGACGTCACGCTGCGCAGCGGCGACGACTACGACAAAGTCACCGAAGCCGCGCTGAAAAGCGCCAAGGCCGTGGTCGTGCTGTGGTCGAAGCGATCAGTCGAATCGCGCTGGGTCCGCGCCGAGGCCACCATCGCCGACCGCAACCACACGCTGGTGCCGGTGATGATCGAAGCGTGCGAACGACCGATCATGTTCGAGCTGAAGCAGACCGCCGATCTGACGCATTGGAAAGGCGACACCGACGATGCGGCGTGGCTGGCCTTCGTCGGCGACGTCAAACGCCTGACTCACAAGACCGAACCCGCTGCCGCGCTAGCGGCGCCCCCGCTG
>DATJXP010000121.1:0-8390 GCA_035500035.1 Candidatus Acidiferrum sp.
CCATCGAAGAATTCCCGCACATCCCGATCGTGATGCACCAGGATCACGGCGTGTCGCCTTCGGTGTGCCAGCGTTCGATCCAGCTCGGCTTCTCGTCGGTGATGATGGACGGTTCGCTCGGCGAAGACGGCAAGACGCCGACGCCGTACGACTACAACGTCAAAGTCACCAGGCTCACGGTTGAAATGGCGCATGCCTGCGGTGTGTCGGTGGAAGGCGAAATCGGTTGCTTGGGTTCGCTGGAAAGCGGCATGGCGGGTGAAGAGGACGGTCACGGTGCCGAAGGCAAACTCGATCACAGCCAGTTGCTGACCGACGTCGACGAAGCCGCGCGTTTCGTCGCCGACACCGGCGTCGATGCGCTCGCGATTGCGGTCGGCACCAGTCACGGAGCCTACAAATTCACGCGGCCGCCGACGGGCGACATCCTCGCCATCAGCCGCATCGCCGAAATCCACAAGAAGTTGCCGAACACGCATCTCGTCATGCACGGCTCGTCATCGGTGCCGCAGGAGTGGCTGAAGATCATCGACCAGTTCGGCGGCAAACTCGGCGAAACCTATGGCGTGCCGGTCGAACAGATCCAGGAAGGCATCAAGAACGGTGTGCGCAAAGTGAACATCGACACCGATCTGCGCCTGGCTTCAACTGGCGCCGTGCGCAAATTTCTCGCGGAAAACCCAAAAGAGTTCGATCCGCGCAAATGGTTGATTCCAACCATCACGGCGATGAAGAACATCGTGAAAGATCGTCTGACGCAGTTCGGTACTGCCGGCCAGATTTCGACGATGGGCAAGGTCTATTCGTTGGAAGAAATGCAAAGCCGCTATAGCAAGGGCGCGTACAAGTCCAAAGTGGCTTGATTAGCTCACATAGCTGACATCGCCAAGCGCTTGCGCTCGTAGTGTGTTCTGCAGGGCACCCACGTCATGTTGCATTGTGGCGTGGTGTTCAGCCAAACGCTGAGACTCTCCAGCTCGCGCATCCGTCGCTTCCGCTCCTCCTTGCCGCGACTGGCTCGCCGCGCTTGGCCTCCGCCCCGCTTCTAGCTCAGCGCCGGGGTGGGTGCCCTGCCGCCTGTTTTACGGCTTAAAACTTTAGTGTGGCGCTGTATTTACAACAGATTTGCAGCATAGAGTAGTCTATGCTTGAGCGCTTAGGCTATACTATCTAATATGAACAAGCCTAAACGACCGAAAGACATCACCGAACTGGCAAAGCAGATTGCGGACATTAGTGCTGATGTAATGGAGCCAGATAGCCCAGATTATGGGAAAAATCCCGCCGCTATGATGTTAGGAAGGCTTGGTGGGTTGAAGGGAGGGAAAGCCAGGGCGGCAAATCTATCGTCAAAACGTAAATCTGAAATTGCTAAATTGGCAGCGGAAGCGAGATGGAGGAAAAAGTAATGGATATAAGCAAGGCAGCAAATATTGTTAGTCAAAAACTTGACGCTGATATTCTCTTTTATAACGGCGACATGGAGAGACCGTATGATCAAACTGTCCTTGATCAGTGTCTCGCAAGAAGTCGAAAGAAGAATATCGTATTGATCCTAGTAACTGGCGGCGGTGATGCGCATGCCGCCTATCGTATTGCCAGATGCTTACAATCCCAATATGAGAACTTTACTTGCTATGTCCCCGGATACTGTAAAAGTGCGGGTACTCTCTTAGTGCTTGGTGCTCACGATATTATTTTTTCCGAGCATGGAGAATTGGGGCCTTTAGATGTTCAGATGCGCAAAAAAGACGATTTATTTCAGCTGCAGTCGGGTCATACAGTCATGGACGCCCTTACGGCTCTTCAAAATAAGGCGTATTTGTCATTTGAAGAAACCCTTTTGTCTATAGAAAAAAGCAGTGAAGGGATCATTACAATCGAAACTGCAGCTGAAATGGCCTCCAAATTAGCAGTAGGACTATTTTCTCCATTGTTTGGTCAAATCGACCCTCTTCATATTGGTGAAGCAGCTCGCGCACTTTCAATTGCAAATGCTTATGGGGCAAGACTTTGTTCTTCAAGTGGTAACTGGGATAGGGGTACGCTGAATAAATTGTTATCTGGTTATCCATCGCATGGCTTTGTAATAGATCGAATTGAGGCCGAGACACTGTTTAGCAATATTAGGCTGCCAGATGACGATGAATCTGCTTTGGCAAAACTCTTGCAAGATGCAGCAAGAACCCCAACAAATCGGGCACAACCCGTGATTGAGTTTTTAAGTGAAGAACGTAAAGCTGAGGCATCAACTGATATAGTTGATGCGAAGGTCGTTCCAATAGGTCAAATATGCGAAGGGGCGGGCCAATGAGCGCTAACAATTGTGATACTCAGAAAGGCGACAATAGCCTTTTAGAGCTGATGAGGAACCAAGAAAATACTCTCAGGCAAGGGAATCGGACATTACGAGAGCCTCCGAAAGAGCTGAGCGTGCCTAAGGCTGCTAATGTGAGCCCCTCTAGGCTGAAGCAAGTGAATAAATAACTTAAAGTTGAGCGAGACAGCAGGACTACTAGCGCTTGGCTTTGAGCGTCTTCACGCCACTGTCAGACCCAAGCAGCAACACATCCGCCGGACGCAATGCAAACAAACCGTTGGTGACGACGCCGGTGATCATGTTCAGTTCGGTTTCCAGTTTGCGCGGATCGACGATGCTCAGGTTGTGCACGTCGAGGATGATGTTGCCGTTGTCGGTGACGACGCCTTCGCGGTAGGCCGGGTCGCCGCCGAGTTTAACGATCTGGCGTGCCACGTGGCTGCGCGCCATCGGGATCACTTCCACCGGCAGCGGAAACTTGCCGAGCACCGGCACCAGCTTGCTGGCGTCGGCGATGCAGACAAATTCTCTTGCTACTGCGGCCACGATCTTCTCGCGCGTCAGCGCCGCACCGCCGCCCTTGATCAACTGCAGATATTCGTTGGCTTCGTCGGCGCCATCGACATAAACATCGACCACACTGACAGTGTTGAGATCGACCACATTGATGCCGTGCGCGCGCAGGCGCTTGGCGCTGCCTTCCGACGAGGCGACGGTGGCGTTGATGTCGTACTTGATCGCCGCCAGTTCGTCGATGAAGAAATTGGCGGTGGAGCCGGTGCCGACACCGATCACACTGTCGGAACGCAGCAGTTTTTTCACGTGTTCAAACGCCGCCTTGGCGACGGCGCGTTTCTGGGCGTCTTGGCTCATGGACTCATCCTTTCTTTGGCGCTTTATACCACGCCCGGTCAGTGACGATGCCATGCAGCGGCACGTCCCACGGATTCAGTTCGAGTGCATCCACCTTCTGGCACTCATGTGCAAGGCCAAGCAACAGCGGGCGCTGTCGGTGACCGCGACGCAGAAAGGCAAAGCTGTGATCGTAGAACCCCTTGCCCATGCCGAGGCGATTGCAGTCAGCATCGAACGCAACCAGCGGCAACAGCACCAGGCTCAACGCGCGGCGCGGACAAGCGCGAGCACGGACGGGTTCAGGAATCGCAAACCGATTGGTGGCGCGCAGGCCAATGAATTCTTTCGTGATGCGGCGAAATGTCAGCCGCTCTTCACCCACGCGACTCATCACCGGCAAATAGCAACGCTTGCCGCGCCGCAGCGCTTCCGCCAGCAACAGCCGCGGCGAAATTTCGCCATCACGCGCAATGGTGAAAGTGATGTGACGACTGAAACGAAATTCCCTGCTCGCCTTGAGCCGCTTGAACAACGCACGCGCAGCTTGGCGTTGCTGATGGCGCGATAACCCAAGACGTTTCTGCCGCATCTGCCTGCGCAGAAGTTTTTTGCGCGCTTGAATGTCAGCTACTGCATCCGTCATGAAGTGCAGAGCCCAATGAGTGAAGAGATGGTGGATGCTGGGTAGAACGTTCGTCGCAGCGGACGCCGCGACTTGCAGGTCCGATTGACATAAAAAGAAGAATCCCCGGGGTACCGCTGTCGAATCAGTCCTGAACCGAACGGTTCAGGTGGTGGCCAGTCCAGCGCATCAGGCTTTCCATTGGCGAAACTCAAAGGTTTCGCTGAATGGACATGCACACCGCGCCATTAGGGCTAAGCCTCCGGGTACAAGATATCGGCTCAAGAACATATTCAACTGGCTAATATCCCAGGGAGTGATTGCATTCTACTCCCGCACTCGCGCTGCATTGCAAATAAATTTTTTGCGGTGACGCAAAAAAAACAGGTCAAGCTCCGGTGACAGCGTACGAAGGGCGTGATTGCTCAGCGCTGGTTCAGATTTCGATCTGCCGCGCGGCGATCAGCGCGTTGTCGATCTTCTTCTCGAGTTGCTTGATATCGCGCAGCGAGGCGTTCTCGCTGGTGTTGGTTTCGCTCGACAATTTCAGGAAGTCGTGCGTGACGTTCAATGCCGCCAACACCGCGATTTTTTCGTAGCCGAGCGAAGCGCTGCGATTGCGCATCTGCTCCATCTGCTGGTCGAGATAGCGCGCGGCGCGGCGCAGCGCTTCTTCTTCTTCCGGCGGGCAGGCAATCTGGTATTCCCGGCCCATGACCGAGATGGAGATCGATGGAGCAGCCATTACACCTGTCCTTCTTCGATGGATTTGAGGCGGCGCAGCACTTTTTCCAACCGCACGCGGGCGATCTGCTGCTTGCTGAGCAGGGTTTCCTTGTCGTGGCGCAATTGGCTTTCGCGGTCGCGCAGCAACTGGTTTTCCTTCTTCATATCGCTGCACAGGCGGATCAGTTCGTCCACCTTGTCTTCCAGTGCTTTGAAATTGCTGTTGCTCATGCGTCGGCGGGGTGTGGGTAAAAGTCTGGGCCACTATAAAACGCTGTAATTACAGGGTCAACGGAAGTGTTTTTGCAGTGAAATGTCACGAAATCGTGACGCTGCGCGTGCAAGTGAGATTTGACGGGAGCCGGTGTT
Organism: Candidatus Acidiferrum sp.; assembly: GCA_035500035.1. Classification (GTDB taxonomy): domain Bacteria; phylum Pseudomonadota; class Gammaproteobacteria; order Pseudomonadales; family Pseudohongiellaceae; genus CAILUG01. The sequence goes on from DATJXP010000121.1 coordinate 4,893, forward strand.
ATCATCGCCGCGATAGCCGAGAGAGCCACATGACACCCGACTACGCGATGATGCAACAACTGCTGGACAAGACGCTGCCGGACATGACGCCGGCCGCGTTGCACGGCCTGATCACCGGCCTGCTCGTCAGCGGCGCGCCCGACATCGACGAGGAAGACATCGCCGCCTTGCTCGATTGCGAATTCGCGCCGGTGATGGCGCAGTTGACGGCGAAATTGATCGGCACCACGCGCGATCAATTGCAGCAGGCCGATTATTCGTTCCAGCCGCTGTTGCCGCTGGACGACGAACAACTGGTGGCGCGCGTGCAGGCGCTGGGCCACTGGTGCGAAAGTTTCACCAACGGTTTTTCCGCCGGCTTCGTCGAGGCCGACAGCGCGCTCGGCGACGAAGGCCGTGAAGCGTTGACCGACATCGCCCAGTTCGCCTCGCTGTCGGACGAAATCGACGACGACATCGAAGACGAAGAAACCGATTACATGGAACTGGTCGAATACGTGCGCATGGCTACCATGACGTTGTTCCATCAATTGTTCCAGCAATTGTCCCGGCAATTGACGCCGGCGCGCGCGCCGGACGACGACGCGGTGAATCTCGACGACCAGATTTTGCATTGACCATTTCCAGCCAGTTCCGGACCTACCCATGCCCATCTCGCTCAAGGAATACCAACAACGCCGCCAGGACCTGATGAGTCACATGGCGCCCAACAGCATCGCCATCCTGGCCTCGGCCAATCCGGTGGTGCGCAACGGCGACAGCGAATACCGCTACCGCCAGAGCAGCGATCTGCATTACCTGACCGGCTTCGACGAAGCCCACGCCGTGCTGGTGCTGGTGCCGGGGCGCGAGCAGGGCCAGTGCCTGTTGTTCTGCCAGGAAAAGGATCCGCTGAAAGAACTGTGGAACGGCCGCCTGCTGGGGCCGGAAGCGGCAATCGCCAAACTCGGCGTCGATGACGCGTTCCCGGTGTCCGACATCGACGACATCCTGCCCGGTCTGATCGAAGGCCGCGAGCGCGTCTATTACGCGATGGGCAAGGACGAAGCGTTCGATCACCGCGTGATGGAATGGGTCAAGGTCGTACGCAAGAAAGTGCGCAGCGGCGTGCATTCGCCGGGCGAGTTCCTCGTGCTCGATCACCTGCTGCACGAGATGCGGCTGATCAAGTCGCGCGCCGAGATCGATTTGATGCGCGAATCCGGCCAGATCGCCGTGCGCGCCCACAAACGGGCGATGCGCCTGTGCAAGCCCGGCGTCAACGAATACCAGGTCGAAGCGGAACTGCTGCACGAGTTCTTCCGCTCCGGCTGCCGCTCGCCGGCCTACACGTCGATCGTCGCCGGCGGCGACAACGCCTGCATCCTGCACTACAACGAAAACAATCAGGAGCTGCACGACGGCGACCTGTTGCTGATCGACGCCGGCTGCGAATTCGAGCACTACGCGTCCGACATCACGCGCACGTTCCCGGTCAATGGCAAGTTCACACCGGAGCAGAAGGCGATCTACGAACTGGTGTTGCAGGCGCAGCTCGCGGCGATCGAACAGGTGAAACCCGGCAACCACTGGAACGACCCGCACGACACCACGGTGAAGGTGCTGACCGAAGGCCTGGTCAAGCTGGGCCTGTTGCAGGGCGAGCTCGACAAACTGATCGAGAGCGGCGCCTACCGCGACTTCTATATGCACCGCGCCGGTCACTGGCTCGGCATGGATGTGCACGACGTCGGCGACTACAAGATCGACGGCAAGTGGCGCCAGCTCGAGCCTGGCATGGTGTTGACGGTCGAGCCCGGCTTGTACATCGCGCCCAACAACGAAAAAGTCGAAGCGCGCTGGCGCGGCATCGGTGTGCGCATCGAAGACGACGTTGCCGTCACCCGCAGCGGTTACGAAGTGTTGACCGGCGGTTTGCCGAAAACGGTGGCCGACATCGAAAACCTGATGGCTGCCGGATGAAACCGCTGCACGCCGACTACGACGTCGTCATCATCGGCGCCGGCATGGTCGGCGCGACGCTGGCGTGCGCGCTGACGCACGGCGCAACCGATCCGGCGCGCATCCTGTTGGTCGAAGCGAGCCCTGTGCGCAGCGGCAAGGCCGAGCAACCCGGCTTCGACGCGCGCAGCACGGTGTTGTCGGCCGGTAGCGTCGATTACCTCGCGCGGCTCGGGCTGTGGCAGGGCATGGCGCCGCGCGCCGCGGCCATCCATCACATCGAAGTCAGCGATCAAGGCCATTTCGGCGGCGTGCATCTGCATGACAGCGATGCCGGCGTCGAAGCGCTCGGCCATGTGGTCGAGAATGCCGCCATCGGTCAGGCCTTGAATACGGCGCTGCTGGCGCGCAGCGATTTTGAGTTGTGTTCGCCGCTGCAAGTCACGGCGGTGACGCCGCAGCCGGGCGCGATGCAACTGGCGCTGCAAAGCGGCGATGAAACCAGCGCGATTACGGCGAAACTGGTCGTGTTGGCCGAAGGCGGCCGTTCCGGTTTGTTGCAGCAGCTCGGCATCCACGTCAACAGCGAGTCGTACGGCCAGAGCGCGGTGATCGCCAATCTCGCGCTGTCGCGGCCGCATGACGGCATCGCTTATGAACGCTTTACCGTCAAAGGTCCATTGGCACTGCTGCCGTTGTTGCCGCACGCGGGGCAGCATCGCGTCGCGCTGGTGTGGACGCATCCGCAGGACGACATCGCGTCCGTCATGGCGCTCGACGACACCGCGTTTCTCGCGCGGTTGCAGCAGGATTGCGGCCAGCGCGCCGGCACGTTCACCCACGTCGGTATTCGCGCGGTGTTTCCGCTCAGCCTGCAAGTGGCGGAAGAACAACTGCGGCCGCGCTTGGCATTGCTCGGCAACGTGGCGCACACGCTGCATCCGGTGGCCGGGCAGGGTTTCAACCTGGCGCTGCGCGATGCGATGGCGCTGGCCGCCAACGTGCGGCAGTCGCTGGCGCAGCAGCAGGACCCCGGCAATTTCAACCGGCTGCAAGCGTGGTGGAGCGAAGTGCAGCAGGACCAACTGCGCACCATCACCTTCAGCGACGTGATGACGCGCATGTTCTCCAGCAGCAATGCCGCACTTGCGCTGGTGCGCAAGGCCGGCATGATAGGGCTCGAACTGCTGCCGCCGCTGAAGCAAAGCCTTGCGCGGCAGGCGATGGGCTATCACGGCGCGGCCGTACGGTTGTGATGCCGGCATGAACCACCCCCTGCTCGCCCAGATGCAACAACTCGAAGCAGCGCTGCTGCATACTGATTTCCGCGACGATCCCGCCGCGCTCGAGGCGATGTTGGCCGCCGATTTCCAGGAAGTCTCGCCGCTCGGCAGCAAGACGGATCGTGCCGACGTCATGCAATGGCTGCTGCAAAAAGACCCCGCGCAGCGCTGGCAGTTCAGCGACTGGCAGGTCGATGAACCAGCGATTGGCCTTCGCATCGTGCGCTATCACGCCGTGCGCACGCTGCCGGCTTCCGCCAGCAAGGGTGCACGC
>DATJXP010000122.1:0-4454 GCA_035500035.1 Candidatus Acidiferrum sp.
ACGCCAGCGCGATCAGATCGAACTGCAGGTTCAGGTGCTTGTCGAAATCGGTGGGGATGCCTTCCGGCGCGTCCGGCACCTTCATGTACGACAAGTCGTGGCTGGCGGTTTTCTGCACGCGGCGCTCGACTTCACGCACGGTTTCCAGGTAGTCGCTCAACGTCGAGCGGTCGGCGGCGCCGAGGCGTTTCATCAGATCGTTCGATTCCGCCACCATCAGGTCGAGAATGCTGGCGGTCTGTTTGCCGAGGCGCTCGCGCTCGGCGGCGTTGTCGCCGACGCCGAACAGGCTCTGGAACAGTTTGCGCGGATTGTTCTCCATCGGCAGCGGCGTGGTCGGCGTGCGGAACGAGATGGTGCCGGCATAGCTGCAGCCGTAAGCACGATCACACGCGCCGGCAGCGCCGGAAGTTTCGGTGGCGACTTCGATCGACGGCAGCGGCGTGTCCTGGCCGATCTGCAGCGCAGCGATCTGGTCGATGGTGACGCCGCCGAACGGTTCATGGCTGACGCGCGGCGCGGCGCCGGTCAACCACGTGCCCGGCGTAATTGCGTGCACCGGACCATAGGCGCGCTTGTTGTCCATGTTGGACACGATCGTCATGTGCGCCTTGTACTTGTTGAGCGGCAGCAACAACCGTTTCAGTTCGAAATCGGTGCCGACCTTGTCCGGCGTCCAGTTGCTCATCACCGCGCCGTGCGGAAAGTAGAAGAAGCCCAGGCGCGGCGGCGTCTTGGCGGCGGTGGCCGCCAGCGCGGTGTGCGCCGGGATCATCGCGTCCAGCAACGGCAGCGAGACGGTGGCCAACGCGCTGCGCAGGAAAGTGCGACGGGGCAGATGTTTCTTGGTAATGAACATAAATGGCTCCTCTGCTACTTGGCAGTGTCGGCGGCCGCGACCTTGGAGTCTTCGACCGGAACGCTCATTTTCTGGAACTGCTCGCTCTCGATGACGCCCTTGATGATGGCCGAGAAACGGTATTGCTTGCTGGCGGCGTTGTGCACGATCTGGCGCACGACGGGCATGTCGTTGGCTTCGACGCCGCGGCCGAGCGCATACGTCATCAGTTTCTGCGTAAACACCAATGCAAATTGATCAGGCCGTTCCACCAGCGCCTTGCGCAAGTCGTTGACGCCGTGCAGCGGCGTGCCGTCGGCCAGCTGACCGCTGGAATCGATGGCGACGTTGCCGGCATCGGCATCGCGCAGGCGGAACTCGCCGATGGCGTTGAAGTTCTCGAGTGCGAGACCGAGCGGGTCCATGATGTCGTGGCAGCCGGCGCACACCGGCGTGGTGCGGTGCTTGGCCAGACGTTCACGTACCGTGAGCGCCACTGCCGCGCCTTCGGCGGTTTCCGGGAACGCCGGCACGCCTTGCGGCGGGTTGGCCGGCGGTACGCCGAGGAAATTTTCCATGATGTAGGCGCCGCGGATCACCGGCGTGGTGCGGTTGGCGTACGACGTCACCATTTCGACGCCGCCCTTGCCGAGCAAGCCGTAGCGTTCGGGCTGCGCCAGTTTCACCTTGCGCCAGTTGGAGCCTTTGATGTCCTTGATGCCGTAGTGCAGCGCCAGGTCTTCGTTGAGGAAGGTGGTGTCGCTGGTCAGCATGTCGTGGATGTCGGCATCGTTCTTGATCAGATCGCCGACGAACAGCGTGATCTCCTTGGTGAAGTCGGCGACGAGGCCCGCGCGATACGTCGGGAAGATCGTCGTGTCGGGATTCACCTTCGGCAGATCGCGCAACCGCAGCCACTCTTCCACGAAGTTCTCGACCAGCGCGGACGCTTTCGGATCGGCCATCATGCGCACGACCTGTTTTTGCAGATTGTCGCCCTTGCGCAGTTCGCCGCGCGCGGCGAGATCGATCAACTGCACATCCGGCGGCGCGCTCCACAGGAAGAATGACAAGCGCGACGCCAGTTCGAGATCGCTGATCGGCACGATGGCGCCGCCCTTGGTGCCCGCGGCCGGAATTTCGGCGCGGTACAGGAATTTCGGACTGGTGAAGATCGCCATCATGCCGTTCTTGATACCGGCATCGAAGTTGGCCTGCTCGCGGCCGACGGCATAGAAGCGCAGCGGCGCGGTCAAATCGTCTTCGGTGATGGGCCGGCGATAGGCTTTCTTGGCCAGGTTGGCGAAGATTTGCCGCGCACAGGCAAGTTCTTCCGCGGCCGCCTTCGGCGTGCAAGTCATCACCATGTGGCGGCTGTCGGTGTTGATGACGCCGTTGGTTTTCAGCGGGCCCTTGATCTGCAGCCCGTTCAAGTGGGCGATGCGATCCATGCCGCGGTTGGTGTCGATGCTGTGCAGGAATTCATCCGACTCGGCGAAGCTGCGCGCGATGAAGGCGGCGCCGATCTGGTGCTTGCCGGAGGTGACGGTGATCGGAATGTCCTTGAAGCGCGAGTTCAGTTCGGCCACTGCCGGCGCCTGTTCCTGATCGAGCTTGCGCAGGTCGTCGCCGCCGCCGATGTCCTTGCGCAGAATGGTCTTGCCGTCGAGCGTGATCACCAGCGTGTGCTGGTATTCCATGCCGAGCGTGTAGCCGGCACCGGCCACGCCGGGAATGGTGAGCGTGTAATCGCCATCGACCGGGAATTCGTGTTCGACCAGCAAGCCGCCGCGGGTACCGAGCGGCAGGCCTTCGATGTGGCCGCTCTGATGCGAACCGTCGATGCGATACGCCACGGTTTCGTTGTGCGGATTGGGCGTGCCCACCGCCTTGTCGCTGACCTGGCGCGCGGCGCTGATGTATTGGTCGAGAAACGCCGGCGACACTTTCAACACGCCGGCGTTGTTGTCGAAGCCGTCGCTGTTGTCGTCTTTCGGCAACACCAGTTCGGCGTTCAATTTGACGCCGGTGATGTCGTAGATGGCGTTGACGTATTCGGTGCGGTTCAGCCGGTGCAAGCCGACGCGACCCGGATCGGGATGTTCGGCGGCGCGCGCGTCGAGCGCGTTTTCCAGCGTTTTCACCAGCGCCCAGCGCTGGTCCTTGGTCAGTTTGTCCTTGCTGGCCGGCGGCGGCATCACGCTGCCGCGCAACTTGGTGATGGCGCGTTCGAAGATGTCGCCGTGCTCGGCCATCGTCTCCGCGGTGTAGGGCGTGAAATCGACGCCACCGGCGTAATCGTCGGGGTTATGGCATTTTTCGCAAATGCCTTCCACCGCGCTCCACTGCGTTTTCAGATCCTGCACGGCGGTCTTGTAGTCCAGCGTCTGCGCGTGGGCGCCGGCCGCCAGCAAACCGGCAACCGCCAGCACCAGCGAGCGTTTGTTGAAGATCGAATTCGACATGGGCACCTCCACCACTACACGACGTTACGGACCGCACGGCCCGGCACGTGATACCAGGTCCCGCGATACAGCAGCGCCAGGAACAGATCCGGCTTGCCGTAGCGGGCGCGGTAATCCTTCATTGGATCCGCTTTCGAGAAATCTTCCAGGCTGAAACCGCTCTGGAAGGCCTTGGCCACGGCGTCGTACGCCACTTTCAGCATCGTGGCTTGCTCTTGCAACGCGGCCTTGCCGAGCACACCGCCGGTCGAGGCGATCACCTTGGTGGCATCGCCGCACTTCGCGATCAGGCCATCGGTGGTTTTCTGCGCGCCGCTGATCCAGCCGCCGGTGGCGTAGTCGAGCAGCAGATAACCTTCGGGCACCAGCATGTCGCCGACCACCAGCACATCGGCTTTCGGAAACCGCACGTAGATGTCGCCGTCGGTGTTGGCCTGGCTGATGAAACCGTATTCGATGACGTCGTCGCCGAACGCCAGCGTGCCGCTCTGGTAGAAAGTCTTGTTGGCCTGCGCCTGCTTCGGCATCGGCTTGTATTGCTTGTTCTGCCATTCGACGAAGAAATCGGCGTTCTGGTACAGGCGCGAATTCTCGTGCGCATAGATAGCCGTGCCGCTCGGGCCGAGCACGTAATTGAGGCCGGCATGCTCAGGACGCCAGTTGGTATTGAACAGCGCCTTGACCGGTTTGTTGCCGGTGAGTTTCTTGATGTCGGCCAGCAGATCGGCGGCTTTGTCCTGGCTGCCACCGTTGACGATGACGACGCCATCGGCGCTCTCCGCCACCACGACATTGGTGCCGGCGCCCTGGATCAGCGTGAGGCCCTTGCCCAGATCGACGTGGGTGAATGGCCCGGCTGCCGCTTGCAAATGCGGTGCTGCCGCCAGCGCGAACGGCGCCAACGCAAACGCCTTCAGTATTTCTCTGCGTGTGTTCATACGATCCCCAACAAGAGTGTTGCCGGTTGCTGTTTCAGCGTCTTTATATCTTGGTCGCGTTGTTGCAATTTTCCCGCAAAAAGGCGGGAACAAATGCGGAACCGCGGGCCGACGCTTGCTGGGGCCTTTATAGCGCCCTCTTTTCCTTATTGTCCTTGACTGAAATCAGGTGTCTGCAATCCGCGATCCTGCAGATGTTTCTCGTAGATTTCC
>DATJXP010000123.1:0-7276 GCA_035500035.1 Candidatus Acidiferrum sp.
CCGACTGGGTGTATAGCAATATTTCCGCTCATATCCTTGAAGAGGGGTACACTGACTGCACATTTGAGAATGTGGAACAAGCTTCCCATATTCAAAGTCGTTTATCCACAGCCTTTCCTGAGCCTTACAGCGCGATGATCAATTTCGATAATGACCGGTGTTTAACGTTAATTTAACCGTTAGCCAACACTGGAGTGCTGACCCTTTTGATCAAGCACAACGTTCAACTATTGACTGGGGCTCGGCGCCTCGGTCATTGTGAAATTTCACTGCTTCCGTCTTCCAAAGGAGATTTTCATGTTGAAACAAGTCAGTTGGTTCCGCCGTTCACGCCTCGCCCTCCTCGGCTCGGTTCTGGTGCTGGGCGGTACCGTGATGACGGCGCAAAGCGCCGAGGCCCCTCCTCCATTCAAGAAGGATCTGTCGATCGACGAGTTGATGGAAGCCATCGTGATGCCGTCGGCCGATGCCATCTGGAAATCGACCCAGGTGGACGTAACCCCGCAGGGAGAGAAATCGTCGGCACCGACCAACGACGCCGAATGGCTGGCACTGCGGCACCAGGCCGTGTCGCTGGTGGCCGTCACCGAGCTGCTGCTGATCCCCAACCTGAAAGTGGCCAAGGATCCCAAGAGCACCAAGCACAACGAAGGCGAATTGAGCCCGGTCGAGATCACCAAGATCTACAAGGCCGCCATCCCGGCCTTCCAGGCCCACGCCACGGCACTGCATGCACTGGCACTGAAGGCGTTGGCGGCGATCGACAAGCGCGACCTCGACGCCATCAGCGAAGTCGGCGGCGACCTCGATGCCGAATGCGAAGCCTGCCATCTGCAATTCTGGTATCCGAACCAGGCCAAACAGCCGTAAATTTCATTTGACGCTGATGCAGGCGCGCCGCTACAGTGCGCGCCTTCTCAACCGAGCCGCACGAAGATGCTCAACCACATTGCCCACAACGCCATCATGGCCACGATGAATGCCGCAGCCGAACGAGCCGCGGCGTGCGGTCGTGCGCCTGCGCAATTGAAGGCATCCGGAGTGGCGCGGTGGAGAACAGAACAGCACTAACGCTGTAAACCACCAGGCAAGGTTTCAAGAAACCTCCGGATGTCGAAGACTCCGGAGGTTTTTTTTCATGTCCGGAATTCATGGCTACCTGAGGATTGATTGGCGCTGATTGAGGTGGAGTTGCTTCGACCGCCGCAGGCGCTTGCCTGCTTTACTTCAGGAGATTTATTTATGAGCACCATCGACATCGAAAACAGCCTCGGCATCACCTTCTGCGAACGGCTGCCGCTGGCGTTCACGCACGGCAGCGGCACGCGGGTATGGGACGAAGCGGGCAAACAATATCTCGACTTCACGTCCGGCTGGGGCGTGACCTGCCTCGGCCACGCTCACCCGGTCGTGGTCAGCACCTTGGCGGCACAGGCGGCGCGACTGATGCAGAGTCCGAACGCGGGCTTCGTCTATTCGCCGGAGCGGGCGGCGCTGCTGCAAACGTTGCAAGCTGTGCTGCCGGCCAACCTGACCAACACTTTCTTCTGCAACAGCGGTGCCGAGGCCAATGACGCGGCGCTGAAACTCGCGCGCAAATTGACCGGCAAGCGCAAGGTGGTGACGACGCTCGGCGCTTTCCATGGCCGCTCGTTCAACACGCTGTCGGTATCGCGCGGCACCGACAATACCGGCCGTTATCTGCCACAGATGCCCGAGGTGGTGTTCGTGCCGCACGGCGACGTCGAGGCGATGGCACGCACCATCGATGGCGATACTGCCGCCGTCATCGTCGAGCCGGTGCAGGGCGAAGGCGGCGTACGCATTCCGGCCGACTTCTGGCTGGGTGAAGTACAGGATTTGTGCCGCGCCCACCGGACGTTGCTGATCATCGACGAAATCCAGACCGGCTTCTGCCGCACCGGCAAGTTCTTTGCGCTCGAGCACAGCCCGGTGACGATCAAACCGGACATCATGACGATGGCCAAGGGCATCGCCTGCGGCTTTCCGTTCGCGGCGTTCGCCGTCAGCGCTGACGTCAATGCGCTGATCCAGAAGGACGACCACGGCGGCACCTACTGCGGCAACCCGCTTGGCTGCTCGCTCGCCACCGCCGTGATCGGCTACCTCGAGCGTCACAACGTCGCCTCGCGCGTGCAACTGTCGGGCAGTTTCCTGATGCAGGCCTTGCACGGACTGTGGCAGCAATTTCCCGACCTGATCAAACAGGTGCGAGGCCTGGGCCTGTTGTGCGCGCTCGAGCTGCACGATCACGCGCTGGCGCGCCCCTTGACATTGCGCTGTGCCGAGCAGGGCCTGTTGGTGGTACCGACCCGCAACGGCGTCATCCGCCTGTTGCCGGATCTGCTGGTCAGCCGCGCCGACCTGGAAACTGCTGTCGCCATCTTCCGGGAAGTGTTGCAGGCGGCGGCATGATCCCGGCCAGCACCGGTTATGCGGCAGGTGGCGCCAGGGCCGCACCTGCCGCACAATCGGCCATCCGTTTATCGCTGGAGGTTGTCATGCCGCTGACCAAACTCGAACACTACCTGGTGATGACCGACGACATCGACCAAACCCGCGACTTTTATCGCGACGTCATCGGTCTCGATGTCGGCTTTCGCGCCGATCTCGGTTTTCCCGGCTATTGGCTTTATCTGGGCGACACGCCGGTGATCCATATCGCCGAGTGGGAGACCTACACCGTGCACTCGCACAAGCTCGGCATCCCGGTGACGACGCGCACCGCCGGCAGCACCGGCGTGTTCGATCATGTCGCCTTCAACGGCCACAACGTGCAGGAGATGATCGAGCGCCTGCAGCGCTTGCAAGTGCCGTTCGAGCGCAACGACGTGCCGCATGTGGGACTGGTGCAGTTGTTCCTGTATGACCCCAACGGCCTCAAGATCGAATTGAACTACCGAGGTTGAGAAACGCCGGAATGAAAACCAGCCGTGACCGCATCCTGACTACTCACGTCGGCAGCCTGCCGCGCTCGCCGCAGGTGGCCGCATTGCTCTTGCAGCAGGAACACGAGGGCAAGGTCGATGAAGCCGTGTTCGCCACCGTGCTGCAGCAAGCGGTGGACGCAGTGGTGCAACAGCAACAGGACGCCGGCATCGACATCGTCAGTGACGGCGAGCTCAGCAAGATCGGCTACGCGACTTACATCAAGGACAGGTTGACCGGGTTCTCCGGCCACAAGCCGCGCAAGCCGGCACTCGATCTGCAGCCGTTTCCCGAATACATGGAAAAGATGGCGCTGATCGCCGGCAAACAGAACTTCAAGCGCCAGTGCTGTACCGGGCCGGTCCATGTCCGCACCACGGCGCCGTTGCAAGCCGACATCCATCGCTTCCGGCATGCGCTGCAAGTACTCCCGGCAGTGGATGCTTTCATGAATGCGGCCTCGCCCGGCGTGGTGTCGGCATTCCAGCCGAACGACTACTACCCGTCCCACGCGGCCTACCTGGAAGCGATCGCCGGCGCGATGCAAGGCGAATACGAAGCCATTGCCGACGCCGGCTTCGTACTGCAGGTGGATTGCCCCGACCTGGCGATGGCACGCCATACCGGCTTCCAGGATTTGAGCGAAAGCGAATTCCTCAAGCAGGCAGAACAACAAGTCGAGGCATTGAACGCGGCACTGCACAACATCCCGGCCGATCGCTTGCGCATGCATGTGTGCTGGGGCAATTACGAAGGGCCGCACACGCACGACATCGATTTGCGCAAGATCATCGGCATCGTGTTGAAGGCCAAGCCGGCAGCGATCCTGTTCGAGGCCTCGAACCCGCGTCACGCGCATGAATGGGCGGTGTGGAAGGAAACGAAGATTCCTGACGACAAGATCCTGGTGCCCGGCGTTGTCGATTCGACCTCGAACTATGTCGAACATCCGGAGCTGGTAAGCCAACGCCTCCGGCAATTCGCCGATATCGTCGGCCGCGAACGCGTCATCGCCGGCACCGATTGCGGCTTTGCCACTTTTGCCGGCGTCGGCAAAGTAGATAGCCGTATCGTATGGATGAAGCTGGCGGCGCTGGCCGAAGGTGCAAGACTCGCCAGCCAGAAACTGTGGAAACGCTGAACTGTTATTGCGTCACGCCGAGAAGATGATGCGGCCCTTGCGCTGGCTGAACTTCCATCCGTGCGGCGTCAGCACGAACTCGTCATGGTATTCACCCACCAACTGCGGCGGCACCGCCTGCAGACCGAACTTTTCGGCCGGCTTGTCGATCGCACCGCTGAACAGCAGCGCGTAGCAGCTGCCAATGGCACGATCCGGTGCCTGTACGTCGATCAGGATATTGGTGATCAAGTGGCGCCCTACCCGCTCCTTCGGCCGCGACTCGAACGCGGCGCGGATGTTGGCGTGGCCCTGGATCAAGGTGTCCGGCATGATCGGCCTGGCATAGACGGCGTCGTCGATGAACAGCTCGGCCAGGTCGGCGAAACGGCCCTGATCGTTGAATACCGCGAACTCGTTCATCAGCCGGGTACAGGCCTGTTCGATCAAGAGACGTTGCATGGCGTCCATCGCATCCTCCTAGAAGCCCACAATGGCCAATAATGCCAATCCCAGCAGCACGCGATAGATGACGAACGGCATGAAGCTGAAATTGGTGATCAGTTTGAGAAAGTAATGGATGCAAAGATACGCCGTCACTCCCGCTACCAGCGCGGCAAAACCCAGCTCGCTCCAGTTGACGTCAGGCAATCGCAGCAATTCCACCAGTTTCAGTACCGCGCCGCCGCCGATGATGGGAATCGACATCAGGAACGAGAACCTGGCCGCATCGGCGCGTTTGAGGTTACTGAACAATGCTGCCGTCATCGTGATGCCGGAGCGCGACGTGCCGGGAACCAACGCCAGCATCTGCGCCAGACCTATCATCAGGCTGGTGCGCCAGGTGAGCTCGTGCAGACCACGGTTCTGTTTGGCGGTGCGATCGGCGATACCGAGCAGCACGCCGTAGAACAACGTGGTAACGACGATGACGTGGACGCTGCGAAACGTGGTTTCCACCTGGTGCTCGAACAATTTGCCGACGATAGCGGCCGGAATGGTCGCCAGCACCAGGTGCCAACTGAGCCGGCTTTCCGGCGAGTCCTGGCGCTGAGTCATTTGCCGCAGCATGGCGCCCCCCAGCTGCAGCAAATCCTTGCGGTAATACAGCAACACCGCAATCAAACTGCCGAAGTGCAGCGCCACATCGAAATTGAGTCCCTGATCTTCCCAGCCGAGCAGCTCGGACGGCAGGATCAGGTGGGCCGAACTCGACACTGGCAAGAATTCGGTGAGGCCCTGGATCACGGCGAGAACGGTATCGCGCACTACGTCGAAATCGGCGACAAGCATGTCAGCATTCAATCCGGATTGGTTGCTTCATTGATGATGAGTCACTTTATCGCGCAGGTAAACAGGCTCGATCTGTTCCGCGGTGACGGTGGCACCGCGCGCGAACATAGCAGCGGCGATGGCGGCTATATGACGGCTGCGCGGCAACAATTCAGGCCGCAGCGAACCGAATGACTGCAGCAACGATCGCGGTAGGCGATCCCGATAATGCAAACCGTTGCCTGCGGCGATGCAGTTGCCGTCGGATACCGGCACGGCGGTCTCTACCAACTCGGGCCGACGCAATTGTTCATCGCCGATCAATTGCGGCACGCCGTCCTGTACCTGGTACCAACCGTAATAAATTTCGTCGATGCGGGCATCGAGACAGCTGAACACCATGCCGCTGCCGCCATCGACGGCTTCCACCGCCAATGCTGCCAACGTCGATACCGGCACCACGGGTAGATTCGCGGCAAACGCGATGCCTTGCGCCACGCCGGCGGCGATACGCAAACCGGTGAAGGAACCCGGCCCCTTGCCAAAAGCGATCGCATCCAGTTGATTGAAGGTCAATCCACCTTCACTCATCAGCGCATGAATCATCGGCAGCAGTTGATTGGTGTGCTGGCGCGGGATGACGGCAAATTTCTCGCTGATTTCCCCGGCATGGGCCAACGCGCAGGAACATGCTTCGGTGGAAGTATCCAACGCAAGTAAAGTTGGCATGCGGACGGAACCGGACGGCATCGAAGGCACCTGAAAATTCCCATCCATTAAAACAAGAATCCCCCGAAGCAAGGCAAGCTTCGAGGGATCATGAACCCCGGCCGATCATGGCAGCCTGAGCTGCATGATCCGGCAAGAACCGGGTCCGGCGGCACGGGATCGCAGTCCCGAACCGCCAGAACCCGTCAGCCATTACTTCTTCTTGGCTTTTTTCTTGGCAGCTTTTTTCTTCGCTGCTTTTTTCTTCGGGGCTTTCTTCTTGGCAGCTTTTTTCTTGGCTACGGCTTTCGCTGCGCCTTTTTTCGCTGCTGCGGCTTTTTTCTTGGCAGCTTTTTTCTTCGCTGCTTTTTTCTTGGCCGGCTTTTTCGCTGCTTTTTTCTTGGCAGGCGATTTTTTGGCGGCTTTTTTCTTCGGTTTTGCTTTGGCTGCTTTCTTCATTGACTATGTTTCCTCCGGCGGTTATTGACTAGTCATTTACTGCGTTTTTTACGGGAACCCGACTTGGCGGATACTGCTGCCACCCGGGCCTTCCTTGCTGCTTTACGTACTACTTTCCTGCTTTTTTTACTACCTGCCAGTATGGCTCTGACCCTGACCTTTGCCGCCAGTTTCCTGGCTTTGACGCGGGCCTTGATCGCGGCTTTTCTGGCTCTAGCTTTAGCCAGGACTTCTGCCCGTTTGACAGACTCCCTGGCCTTGGCATTCGCTTTTCTGGCGGCAACTCGAGACTTCGCTGCTTCTTTCTTCAGTCTTGCCGCCAGCTTTCTGTTCATTATCTTGCTGCGCTTTTTCTTCCAGGCCGAGGTGAACCTGGACAGTGCCCGATCCAGATCGGCACCCAACTTGGCTTGCAACTTGGCCTTGTACAGAGCCATCGCCCTGGCTTGTGCCATGGCACGGGATTTGGCTGCCTCTATCTTCAATATGCGCCGCAACTCGACGGACACTTGCCGCAGGGTCTTGCGCGCCTTGCGCAACAAGGGGGTAGCTTTTCTGATACGGGCACGGGCAGTGGTGGCAGTCTTGCGATCAGCGGCGGCAGCCAAAGCCACCTGATCGCGGCGAAGGGATTTTTCATGGGAAGCGACCCGGCGCTGTGCCTGGGAATACTGCTTGCGGGCAAGACGCACTGCCGGCATGGAGCGGCGACCGCGCCGACCACCGACAAGAGCTTCGGTGGCAACTATATTGATAGTCTCTTTCTTT
>DATJXP010000124.1:0-14135 GCA_035500035.1 Candidatus Acidiferrum sp.
ATCCGGCAGGTTGCGCTGCAACGTCAGGTCGATGCCGTCGTACAGCCGGCGCGGTTTCAGCGCAGTGCCGCCGTCTTCGACCATCTGGTATTCCTCGCTGTCCTTCTGCAGCAGGCCGTGTACGAGAAACTGTTTCAGCTCGATCTGCGCCAGCGTGCTGTTGCCGAAGTTGCCCTGCCAGTTGGCATACACATAGTCCCAGCCGCGGCTGATGGTGCCGCGGTCGAAGTTCGGGTTCTTGTAGCAGGGCGTATTGGTGTTGGTGGCGGGATCGTACTGATAGCAGTTGCCGATGTCGTTGCTCTGGCCGTTCGATTCGTGCGCATAACCGAGGTCGAACCAACGCTCGGGCGTGCTCCAGAACCGCACGAACAGTGCCGGATTGAAGCTGCGCGACACCACTGGCGCCGACGCCCGCGTGCCGATGTATTGCGAGAAGCGGCCGGTGAACGAGATGAAGGTCTGGATCAGGATGGGATCCTGCCGCGGCACCAGCGTCTTCACCAGCTTGGTGCTGGCCTGCTTGAGAAAATCGGGCGCGGTGAAAAACGGCGTCAGCGGTTGCTTCAACGACAGCGTGAAATCCAGGTACGGCTTGTGTGTGAAGGCATCGTCGCTGTCCCAGCGCAGGCCGAGCGTGCTCGGCTCCAGGCTCGACAACTGCGCATGGTGCACGAGGATCGCCTGTTGCATCTGTGCCGTGCCGTCGTCCTTCGGATATCTGGCGGTGGTCATGATGGCGAGCACCGGCAGCAGGCTGTCGCGCGGGCAGTCGAGATAGTGGCGGCCGTTCTGGTCTTCGGTGAACACCGCCAGCCGGCCGCCGGTCATCACTTCTTCGCTGACGTCGATGTAGAGCTTGCCGTCTTTCAACTGCGCCGACAGCTTGCGATAGGTGTCGCTGGCGCCAGGCGGTTGGTCGGCAGTCTGGCACTGCGGCCTGGCATCGGCCAGGCTGCCGACGATGAAGGTGCTGTTGAGTTCCGGCACTTCCAGCGCCTTGCCGCCGGCGTCCTGCAACTGCACCCTGGCGCTGGTGTCGGCGGCCGCGGCGAAGGCCGGTACCACCACCGCCAACAGCATGGCAGTGGTGGTACGCAGAGAGATCGCCATGGAATTCGCCACGGAAGTTGCCACAGGAGTCGCCACGGAAGTCGCCACGGAAGTCGCCACGGAAGTCGCCACGCTGGTGGGATGGCGTTATTTCGAAGTCAGTATCTTGTACAGCTGATCCTTGAGATGCAGCCGTTCCTTCTTGCGGTTTTCCAGGTAGGCGTCGGCCGTGTTCTCGGCGCCGGTTTCGATGCGATGCACTTCGTGATCGATCTTGTGATAAGCGTCGAACAGCCGCGCGAAATGCGCGTCCGAAGTTTTCAGCCGGTGGATCTTGTCCTTGAGGTCGGGAAATTCATGGATCAGGTCGTGCTTGGGGACGTCGCCGCTCATGCAAGGTGCCTCGTTTGACTGATAGGTCCAGACTACCGGCGCAGGTTCCGCCATGCCTTGACCATAGTCAACGGGTCCGTTGCAGATAGTGCAGGATGGCGGCGCTGATGCGGGCGTCTGCGCCCTCGATGCCCTTGTTGCCGAACAGGCGGTTCAGCTCGAACAGGTAGGGCCGTTCGCCCACCATCGCCACGTCGAAGCCGGCATGGTTGACGCCGAGTGCCTTGGCCACCGTCAGCACCAGATCGAGCGCAGCCTGTGGCACCGGGCTGAAGTCGGCCTCGCCGCCGCGCGCGAGATTGTTGTGGAAACTGTACGGCGATTGCATGCGCCAGTACGCGGCGAGGATGTCGTCGCCGACCAGCGCGATGCGCAGGTCTCTGTCGATCGGCAGATATTCCTGCACGTACAACACGTCGGTGCGCCGCAGGTAATCCTGCCAGTCGCCGTGGGTGTCGATCAGCCACACGCCTTCGCCCATCGAGCTCTTGGCCAGCTTGGCGACGAAAGGGCGCGGCAGGCTGTGCCACAGTTCGTCGGCATTGACCGGCGTGTTGGCGACGATCCACGTCTCGGGTGTGTTGTGCGGCGCCACCGCGAGAAACGCGCGCGTCATCTCGATCTTGTTGTGGCCGATGCGGTAACTGGCTTCGCTCGGAAACACGCGGGCCTGGTACGCGTACTGCAACGCGTTCAGTTGCCAGTATTCGGGAAACAGCACCCAGTCGGCATTCCGCAGCGCGGCGGCGTGCTGGTACATTTGCGCCGGCTTCAACTGCAGCGTGTCTGCAAAGCCGATGGTGCGCAGCGGATCGAACGACACCAGTTTCATGTCAGAGCTTGTAGGCGCGCTTCGGCAAACGGTAGGCGAGATCGACCGCGACTTCGGCGGCGTCGGTCTCGGTGATGCGATGCTCGGCGACGAGACGGGCGAGATAGTGGCAGTCGATGCGGCGGGCGACATCGTGCCGTGCCGGAATCGACAGGAAGGCGCGGGTGTCGTCGTTGAAGCCCGCCGTGTTGTAGAAGCCGGCGGTTTCGGTGGTGTATTCGCGGAAGCGCAGCATGCCTTCCGGGCTGTCGTGGAACCACCACGACGGGCCCAGCTTCAACACCGGGTAATGCCCGGCCAGCGGCGCCAGTTCGCGGCTGTAGCTGCTTTCGTCGAGCGTGAACACGATGACGCTGAGCTTCCTGTCGTTGCCGAGGCAATCCAGCAGCGGCTTCAGTGCGTTGACGTAATCGGTGCGCTGCGGAATGTCGGCGCCCTTGTCGCGGCCGTAGTCGGCGAACAGCGCGGCGTTGTGGTTGCGGAACGAGCCGGGATGGATCTGCATCACCAGGCCATCGTCCACGCTCATCTTCGCCATTTCCACCAGCATCGCCGCGCGGAACAGTTCGGCATCGGCGGGCGAGACGTTGCCCTTGATGATGCGAGCGAACAATTGCTGCGCTTCGGTTGCCGACAGATTGGCGGTGGCGGCAGTCGGATGGCCGTGATCGGTGGAAGTGGCGCCGGCCTTGGCGAAGTAAGCACGCCGCGCGCGGTGTGCGTTCAAATAGCCGCTCCAGCTGTGCGTGTCTTCGCCGGTCAGCTGGCCGAATTTTTCCAGCGCCTTGGCGAAGCCGTGGAATTCGGGATCGATCACCGGATCGGGGCGGTACGCAGTGATGACACGGCCTTGCCAGCCGCTGTCACGGATTTTCTTGTGGTGTTCGAGCGCATCGTTCGGTGCTTCGGTGGTGGCGATCACTTCGATGTTGAAGCGCTCGAACAACGCGCGCGGGCGGAACTCCGGTTGCGTCAGCTTGGCATTGAGGGTGTCGAAGTACAGATCGGCGGTACTGCCATCGAGCGTGACATCCATCTCGAACACGTTGGCGAACACATGGTTGAGCCACAGCGACGACGGCGTGCCGCGGAACAGATAGAAGTGTTCGGCAAACAGGCGCCACGCCGCGCGCGGATCGGTGGCGGACTTGCCGTTGCGCGATGGCACGCCCAGCGCCTCGAGCGCGATGCCCTGACTGTACAGCATGCGATACAGGTAATGATCCGGCGCCAGCAGCAGTTCGGTGGCGTTGGAAAACGGTTCGTTGTCGGCGAACCACTGCGGATCGGTATGGCCGTGCGGGCTCAGGATGGGCAGGTGCTTCACTTCGTCGTACAGGCGGCGGGCGATGGCTCGCGCCGTGTGGTCGGTCGGAAACAGGCGGTCTTCGTGAACGACGAGGTCGTGCGACATGGGGCAATTCCGTTGGCGGCGATCGGCGCGGATGGTAAACCGCCGGCGTTGGCAGCGCCAATCATCACGCCGGTTTTTATGATGATGCCGTGATGAGGGCCGGCATGACACCCGTAGCCGTTGGCGCTATGATCGAAAAAACACCGGGTTTTCCGCACTGATGACCACCACTGCCCGCATTCCGGCGATCCGCATCGCGCCAGGCGACGACGTGGCCGTAGCATTGCGCGATCTGGCGGCCGGCGAAACCATCGAACTGCCGGGCGTGACGTTGCAACTGCGCGAAGCCATCCCGCGCGGGCACAAATTTGCGCTGCACGCGATCAACGTCGGCGATGCCGTGCACAAATACGGCTGGACCATCGGCAAGGCCACGGTGCCGATCGCTGCCGGTGCGCATGTGCATACCCACAACCTCGTCACCCAACTGCAGGCCAGCGACGACTATCGTTACCAGCCGCTGGTGCAAGCCAGGCCGACCGCTGCTGCCGATCACACCTTCATGGGTTACCGCCGTGACCATGGCCGCGTCGGCACCCGCAACGAAATCTGGATCCTGTGCACGGTCGGCTGCGTGGCGCGCACGGCCGAACGCATTGCACGCCAAGCCGCACAGCAATATGCCGGTCGTGTCGATGGCGTCTATGCCTACACCCATCAATTCGGTTGCTCGCAGCTCGGCGGCGATCTGGACCGCACGCGCAAACTGCTGGCGGCGTTGGCGCTGCATCCGAACGCCGGCGGCGTATTGGTGATCGGCCTCGGCTGCGAATCCAACCAGCTCGATAAACTGCTGGCGGAAATTCCGGCCGCGCAGCGCAGCCGCATACGTGCGTTCGCCGCCCAGCAAAGCGGCGATGAAACCGAAGCCGGGCTGCGCTTGATCGCCGAACTGGTCGATGTCGCCGCGCAGGATCATCGCACGTCATGCCCGTTGGCCGACCTCACCATCGGCGTCAAATGCGGCGGCTCCGACGGTTTGTCCGGGCTGTCGGCCAATCCGTTGGTGGGCAGCATCGCCGATGCCGTCAGCACGGCCGGCGGTGCCGCCATCCTCACCGAAATCCCGGAGATATTCGGTGCCGAACGCCTGTTGATGCAGCGTGCTACCGACGAGAAGGTGTTTGAGGGTCTGGTGCGAGTGGTCAATGAATTCAAACAGTACTTCGTTCGCAACAATCAGCCGGTGCACGAGAATCCTTCCCCCGGCAACATCGCCGGCGGCATCACCACGCTGGAAGAAAAATCGCTCGGCGCGGTGCAGAAGGGCGGCCATGCCGTCGTCACCGATGTGATCGATTATGCAGGCCGCTGTACGCGGCGCGGTCTTACCGTGCTGGAAGCGCCGGGCAACGACGGCATTTCATCGACCGCATTGGTCGCCGCCGGCGCGACCATCGTGCTGTTCACCACCGGCCGCGGCACGCCGCTGGGGTTTCCGGCGCCGACGTTGAAGATCAGTTCCAACAGCGAACTGGCGCACAACAAGCCGCACTGGATCGATTTCGATGCGGGCAGGGTGCTCAGCGGCGAACCGATGGAACGGTTGTCAGAGGAATTGCTGGCGTTGATCCTTGCGGTGGCGTCCGGTCAACCGGCTCGCAACGAGCAAAATGGCGAACGCGAAATCGCCATCTGGAAGGATGGCGTCACCTTGTAACCACCACTCGCTGCGGTACCATCGCTGCAAAAGCACAATAACAACGAGCGTCATGCAAACTCCCGCCAACCCAGCGCCCAAGCCCGGCATCGGCCGTTATCGCTGGATCATCTGCGCGCTGCTGTTCTTCGCCACCACGGTGAATTATCTCGATCGCCAGGTGTTCGGCATCCTTGGGCCCGAGCTGCAGAAAGTGTTCGGCTGGTCCGGCAAGGACTACACCGACATCGTGTTCTGGTTCGAGGCCGCGTACGGCATCGGCCTCGCCGGCGTCGGTCGGCTGCTGGATCGCATTGGCACCCGAATCGGTTATGCGCTGTCGCTGGTGTGGTGGAGCGTGGCGGCGATGCTGCACGCCATGATGAGCTCGATCGCCGGTTTCAGTGTCGCGCGGTTCCTGCTCGGCATCGGCGAATCCGGCAATTTTCCGGCCGCGATCAAGACAGTGGCGGAATGGTTTCCGCGCCACGAGCGGGCGTTCGCCACCGGCATCTTCAACGCCGGCTCCAACGTCGGCGCCATCCTGGCGCCGCTGATCGTGCCGTGGTTGTACATTACGGTCGGTTGGCAGTGGGCCTTCATCGCCACCGGTGCCTGCGGTTTCATCTGGCTGCTGTTCTGGCTGTGGATCTACCGCACGCCGGATGCACATCCGCGCCTGCAGCCAGCCGAGCGCGATTACATAAACAGCGATCCGCCTGAGCCTGCTACTCCGATCCCTTGGCGCACGCTGTTCGCTTATCGGCAAACCTGGGCCATAGTCATCGGCAAGTTCCTCACCGACTCGGTGTGGCGTTGCTACCTGTACCTGTTGCCGTTGTTCTTCAGCCAGCAGTTCAATCTCGACATCAAGAATTTCGGCCCGCCGTTCGTCATCATCTACGCGATATCCGACGTTGGCAGCATCGCCGGCGGTTGGCTGTCGTCGCACTTGCTCGCGCGCGGCCGCACGCTGAATTTTTCGCGCAAGACGGCGATGCTGCTGTGCGCGCTGTGCGTGATCCCGGTGGTGTTCGTGACGCAAGTCGGCATGTGGTACGCGGTGGCATTGGTCAGCTTGGCTGCTGCCGCGCATCAAGGCTGGTCGGCTAATATCTTTACCACGGCGTCCGATTTATTTCCCAAGCAGGCAGTCGGCTCATTGGTGGGACTTGGTGGCACTGCTGGTGCATTTGGCGCGATGTTGATTTTGAAAGTGACTGGCTACGTGCTCGATTTGACGGGTAGTTTCATTACGCTGTTTGTGATTGCTGGATCGGCTTACGTCATCGCGTGGGTAATATTCCATCTGTTAGTGCCGCGGATGGATCCAGCCAAGATTGCCGTCGGTTAACAAGCCAAGCGCTTGCGCTCCCCGATCGTGCAGCTCGTCGCTGCGCTCCTCTCCCGCACGACCGGCTCGCCGCGCTCGACTTGTTAACCGACTGCCTTTTCCTCAACGAAACGAAAGAACTTTTCCATTTCGGCTGGTGGCTGAAATCCCGAGAATTGATAACCGCCAGCAACGAAAGTCGGCACTCCAGTGATTTGGAAGCGGCGTGCGCGTTCCCAGGCCTCATCAACGGCATCGCGAAAGCTGCGTTCGCTCAATACCGTCCTGGCGGCTTCGACATCGAGTCCGGCTTCCGCCACCGCTTGCAGCAATACGTCCGGTTCGGCCAGGTTGCGGCCATGCACGAAGTAGCTGCGGTACAGCAGGCCGTGCAGTGCGTCGCCATTGGTTTGCGTGTCGGCCCACATGCCGAGTTCCTGTGCGAGGCGGCTGTTGAAGGTGCGGTCGCGTTTGCCGTGTTCGAGACCGAGTTCGTCCATCAAGGCGTAGAGCCGTTGATGCACGCCGTCGAGATCGACGCCGCGCAGCAGTTCGCTCAACAGCAAGCCTTCCTGCGGCGTGGAGGGGTGCAGCGGGAACGGCGTGCGAGTGATCTGCAACGAAAAACGCGTACGCAGTTTTTCCACCACGGCATTGCCGAGGTAGCACCACGGGCACACGTAATCGGCGAAAAGTTCGAGTTCTATCATAGGCTCCCTTGCAACAATTGCCGGCGCATGCCGGTGTAAGTGGATTTGTCGCTGAGCCAGATGCCGGCGAAGGCCCTGACCAGTTCCGGGTCGGCGATGGTGGTCAGCAGTTTACCGTTACGCTGTATCGTTGCGGTATGGTCGGCGTTGACCTCCACTCGCAACTGATCGCCTTTCAGCACGTCGGGTATCGCCAGCCGCAACTGCTCGAGCCAGCCGGACGGCCACTGCACGCGCTGCGCGCGCCATTGCTGCTGCACGATGTCGAGGATGTCTTCGGCATCGACGTCGCGGCGGTATTCGAACGTCATCGCGAACGGCGCGCTGTCGGGAAAACGGAATTCGCGCTGCGGCGCCTCCAGCACTACGTCGTACACCGACCACAGCAATATGCTGTAACGGGCCTGGCCCAGCTTGATCCAGTGCGCATCGTCGGCGCGGGCGGCCGGCATCGACGCCAGCAGGCCGAGCAGCAGTACGATGCGGTGGATCCGGAGGGTGATTTGCTTCATGCGCGTTACGATGGTGTGGCCGTACCGGAATTGTAACGTGCAGCAGGGCGGTGCCACCTGAGCGAGTGTGAACACGACAGCAGTCCCGCGCTTTCGCCGGCCGCGTTGTCATGTAATCATTTTCCTGCCATCCCAACCCGGAGAATCCCATGACCCATGCCATCGTGATGAAGAAAACCGGCGGCCCCGAAGTGATGCGCTACCAGGACATTACCCTGGCGCGCCCGGGCAAGGGCGAAGTGCTGGTGCGCACCACCGCCATCGGCGTCAATTTCATCGATACCTATCAGCGCAGCGGGTTGTATCCAGTCAAACTGCCGCACGTGCCCGGTGGCGAAATGTGCGGCGTGGTGGAAGCGGTGGGGCGCGAGGTCAAGGGTTTCAAGATCGGCGATCGCGTTGCCTGCGGCACCGGTGCCGGCGGTTGTTACGCCGAGGCGGTCAACGTGCCGGCGGCGCGGCTGGTGCACGTACCGAAGGGCATCAGCGACGAGGTCGCCGCCGCGATCATGTTGAAGGGCATGACGGCGCAATACCTGATCCGGCAGGTGTATCGCGTCGGCAAGGGCGACACCATACTCGTGCATGCCGCCGCCGGCGGCGTCGGGCTGATCCTGTGCCAGTGGGCGAGCGCGCTGGGCGCGACGGTGATCGGCACCGTGTCGTCGCCGGCCAAGGCCAGGCTGGCCAAGGCCAATGGCTGTACGCATGTGATCGATTACACGAAAAAGGATTTCGTGAAGGAAGTGCAAAGAATCACCAGGGGAGAGTTGCTGCCGGTGGTGTATGACTCCATCGGCGCGTCTACTTTTCCGGCATCGCTCGATTGTTTGCGCAAGTTCGGCTTGTTCGTCAGTTATGGCAATGCATCGGGGCCGGTGCCGGCGTTCAGTCCGTCGTTGCTGGCGCAAAAAGGCTCGCTGTACATGACGCGGCCGACCTTGTTCGATTTCGTGCGGACGCCCAAGTTGTTGCAGAAGGTGGCGGATGATCTGTTCAAGGTGGTGAAAAAAGGCAAGGTGAAGATAACCATCAATCATCGCTATCCATTGGCGGAGGCGGCGCAGGCGCATCGCGATCTGCAGGCGCGTAAGACTACGGGTAGCATTTTGCTGATTCCGTGAAAGCTTTCCGTTAAGCTGCGCGGCTTCAGTGCACAGCCGGGGACAGGTATAGGCCCCCTGCGACACGCTGGCGCAGTGACTGTTTGAACATCTCTCCAGCCACTACGCGGGCTCCGTGGCGTTCAGCAGTATGCAAAGCTGTGCTTTGCGAGCATGCTGCTTCACCCATGCCTCACACAGTCGCAGAAACCTATACCTGTCCCCGGCTCTCGAACATTTGCGCGAGTTTATCCATGCAACAAAAATTTGAAATGCTGCCCGAATGGGCACCTCAACAGGCAGTCATGCTGGCGTGGCCGCATGAGTCGACGGATTGGGCGCCGTGGCTCGAGGCGATCCAGCGTGACTACGTTGAACTCGCAGCGGCGATCAGTGGCGAGGCAACGCCGGTGATCCTGTGCCAGGATGCGGCGCATCGGCAGTTGATCGAGCGGCAGTTGGGCGGGCGGTGCAAGATGGCGCCGCGCTTCGTCATTGCGCCGTACAACGATACCTGGTGCCGCGACTACGGGCCGGTGACGTTGGCGCGTGGCGATGACAAGCAACTGCTCGACTTTCAATTCAACGGTTGGGGCGACAAGTACGACGCTGCGCTCGACAACAACATTAATCAACAACTGGCTTCGCTGTGGCGCGCGCCGTTGCGGACGATCAATTACGAATTGGAAGGCGGCAGTATCGAAACCGACGGGCAAGGATCACTGTTGACGACGGCGCACTGTTTGCTCGACAGCAATCGCAACAACGACTTTACCAAGGAACAGGTGGAGCAGTTCGTGCTGAACCAACTTGGCTTGTCGCGCATCCTGTGGATCACCGAAGGCGCACTGCTTGGCGACGACACCGACAGCCACATCGACAACCTCGTGCGTTTCTGCTCGAGCGACACCATCGCCTATGCCACGTGTTCGCGCCAGGACGACGTGCATTACGCGCCGATGCAGAAGATGAAGGCGCAGGTCGAAGCGTTGCGGCAACCGAACGGTCAGCCCTATAAGTTGGAAGCCATCGAAATTCCAGCGCCGCAGTTCGACGAGCATGGCAAACGTTTGCCTGGCAGCTATGTGAATTTTCTGATCCTCAACCACGGCGTGATAGTGCCGGTGTTTGGCTGCGACGAAGACGCGGCGGCGCTGGCTGCATTGCAGCGCTGTTTTCCCGGCAGGAAAATCGTCGCCGTGCCCGGCGGCAACCTGATCAAACAATACGGCGGTCCGCACTGTGCTACGATGCAATTGCCTGTTGGGACGCTGGTTTTATAGTTTTGTGCATGAGGACTGGACCAAATAGGCCCCTGCGACACGCCGTGAATACGTCCCTGTAGGCTTGTGTTCGGCATCCATGCCTCACACAGTCGCAGAAACCTATTTGGTCCAGCCCTCCTCGAGAAAAGTGATACACCCATGTCGAATAAAACTCTTCGTTGCGCTGTGATCCAACAGCAGGGTTGGCCGCAGAAAGAGAAGAGCCTCGCCGAAAGCGAGCGCCTGGTGGCGGCCGTCTGCAAGAGCGACCAACCTGAACTGGTGTTGCTGCAGGAACTGCACACGACGCACTACTTCTGCCAGAGCGAAGATACCAGTGTGTTTGATCTGGCCGAGCCGCTCGATGGACCGAGTGCACAACGATTGTCCGCGATGGCGAAGGCAAACAACTGCGTGCTGGTCGGCGGCATCTTCGAAAAGCGCGCCCCGGGCGTGTTCCACAACACGGCGCTGGTGTTCGACAAGGACGGCTCGCTGTGCGGCACTTATCGCAAGATGCACATCCCCGATGACCCTGCCTTCTACGAAAAGTTCTACTTCACGCCGGGTGACGCGGTGAAGCTCGATGGCGCGAGCGGCTTCACGCCGATCAAAACCAGCGTGGGCAAACTCGGCGTGCTGATCTGCTGGGACCAGTGGTATCCGGAAGCGGCGCGCTTGATGGCGCTGGCCGGTGCCGATGTGTTGCTATATCCGACTGCGATTGGCTGGGATCCGCAGGAACAGGAGAGCGAGAACGCGCGGCAGAAGGGTGCCTGGCAAACCATTCAGCGTGCACATGCCGTCGCCAATCATCTGCCGGTGCTGGTCGCCAATCGCGTCGGCTTCGAGGCTGCGCCGCAAGGCAGTGGTGCCGGTATCAGGTTCTGGGGCGGCAGCATGATCATTGGCCAGCAAGGCGAGATAGTAAAAGAAGCGGATGCAACTACTGCGGGCACGCTGGTCGCCGATCTCGATCTTGGCCGTACCGACTATCTGCGCCGCATCTGGCCGTACTTCCGCGACCGCCGCATCGATGCCTATGGTGGATTGACCGCACGGTTTCTGGAATAGCCATCCTGCGCAGGTGGAACGGCTGGCTTTTTGGCATCGGCTGACCTTAGACTCGCCTCGGTTCCAAAACCGGTTTCACACCACCCTTGGCACAGCAAAAGGAAAATCCTCATGAGAAAGCTCGCACTTGTTTCGTTGGCGGCACTGACGTTGACTGCTTCGGCGGTCCAGGCTTCCAATACCGATCCTATTTACTACCCCGACACGGGAACGCTGATTTTGCCCAACCTGAAACTGGGCACCGCGACCTATTCGGTGGTCCTGCACCGATTGGGTAACACCGGCTTCGACTTCCGGCTCGATACTACCCAGGTAGTGGGGTTGAACCTCTCCAATCTCGGTTACACGCCGCCTGCCGCATCGGAAATAGTCGGCACCTGGGTGCCTTCCGGAATAGACAAGACCGGCACGTATGCAACCTTCAATGCCAATGGCACGTACACCATGGAAGAAGGCGTTTCGGTACCGGCGGACACTGACTGCCCCAAGGGTGGTACCGAGACCGGTACCTACCAATATGAACCGACCACGGGTGTGTTCACGGCGACGGCCACGACGGATAACAACGGTCCCAACTGCGGCTTTAGTGGCAGTGGGGACGTAAAACGTTTCAAGAAAGTCGGCACCGACATCTACATATTTTTCACGGACGACGGTCAATACCGGGAAGTCAAACTGATCAAGCAATAAACGCCGCTGCCGATGGCAGTTGTACTTCGACGGCCGCAATCGCAAGATTGCGGCCGTTTGCGTTTATGGAGACATGCAACTGCCATGAGCGGTTTCCGCTATCCCCACACCGAAGCCATCGAACGGCTCTATCGCCAGGACTCGCGCCGTATCTATGCCACGCTGGTGCGGCTGCTCGGCAATTTTGCGCTGGCGGAGGACATGCTGCAGGAAGCCTTCATCACCGCCACGCAAGAGTGGCCGGTGCAAGGCATGCCGGACAACCCGGTGGCCTGGCTCATCACCGTCGCGCGTAATCGCGGCCTCGATCGCCTGCGGCGCGAGCAGCGCCAGGTCGATATCGACGACGAGCAGTTGGAAACGCACAGTGCACTGCACTACGAACAGCAGTTCGATGCCGAGGTGCTGGAAGACGACCGCCTGCGGTTGATCTTCACCTGCTGCCATCCGGCGCTGGCGCCGGAAGTGCAGATTGCGCTGACGCTGCGTGAAGTATGCGGACTCGACACCGAAGCGATCGCCAGCGCGTTCCTGGTGCAGACGGCGACGATGGCGCAGCGCATCGTGCGCGGCAAGGCCAAGATCAGGACCGCCGGCATTGCGTACATCGTGCCGGAAGGGCCGCAATTGGCGGAACGGCTGGAGTCGGTGTTGAGCGTGATCTACCTCGTTTACACCGAGGGCCATCATGTCTCGCGCGGCGAGGTACTGTTCCGCGTCGATCTGTGCATCGAGGCGATCCGGCTGGCGCGGCTGGTAATGACCTTGCTGCCGGAACCGGAAGTGAAAGGCTTGTTGGCATTGCTGCTGCTCACCGATGCGCGACGACCGGCACGCAGCGATGCCGACGGCAATCCGGTGCTGCTGGAAGATCAGGATCGTACTCGCTGGCGCAGTGATTACATCGCCGAGGGCAAGGCCTTGCTCGATGACGCGCTGGCCGCGGGCCACGTCGGACCCTACCTGTTGCAAGCGGCCATCGCTGCCGTACACGCCGATGCCGCCAGCTTCGCGGCCACCGATTGGGCGCAGATCGTTGCACTGTACGATCTGCTGTGGCGCTTCACCGAGTCGCCGGTGGTAGCGCTGAATCGCGCGGTGGCGGTGACGATGCGCGACGGCCCAGCCGCGGCGTTACCAGTGCTGGAAACGCTGGCGGCCAGCGATGAACTGGCCCAGCATTACCCGGCCCATGCCGCCGTCGCCGATGCCTATCGCCGGCTTGGGCAGGCGGAACCGGCGCGTGCTGCCTATCTGAGAGCGCTGGCGCTGGTGCAGCAGGAGCCCGACCGTCGTTTGCTCGAGCGCCGGTTGGCCGAGTTGACCTGAAAATTTTTTCATGGCGCTGTCGAATTGGCGTCGAGCCGTTCGTCTATGCGACGAGAAGGGCGAATCATTAGGGGGGAGGTAACGATGAAATACCTGCTGTTGATCTACGGTGCCGAGGACGCCTGGAGCCAGGCTGAACGTGAAGAGTGCGTCGCCGACAGCGTTGCGCTGTGCCACGAACTGAGCGGCAAGGGCCAGTACCTCAGCGCGGCGCCGCTGCAACCGGTCAGCACCGCCACCAGCGTGCGCAACCACAACGGCCGCAAGATTGTGACGGACGGCCCGTTCGCCGAAACCCGCGAACAGCTTGCCGGTTACTTCCTGATCGATGTGCCCGATCTCGACGCTGCACTGGAAATCGCCAAGCGCCTGCCCGGTGGCCGTAAAGGCACAGTGGAAGTGCGGCCACTGGTCGAGCCGGGCAAGTTGCCCAAAACCCCATCCTGATTACGCCAACCCAATCAACCACCAAGGAGATCGTCATGAAAAAATTTCTCGCTGTTTACACTGGCTCTGCCGCCGGCACCGCGGCCTGGAATGCGCTGCCGGAAGCCGAGCGCCAACAACGCATGGGGCAAGGCTTCGCGGCCTGGCAAAAATGGCTCACCGACAACAAGGCCAGCATCGTCGAAATTGGCGGGCCGTTGAGCAAGACCACGCTGATCAACAAGGCCGGCATCAGCGACATCCGCAACAACCTGTCGGCCTTCACCATCGTGCAAGCCGAGTCGCAACAGGCCGCGGCCAAGTTGTTCGTCAACCATCCGCAGTTCACGCTGTTTCCCGGC
>DATJXP010000125.1:0-2138 GCA_035500035.1 Candidatus Acidiferrum sp.
TTCCCGGACAAAACATTGCCAGCGCCGAAGCGGGCTAAAGTAATTTCGCTCAACTACAATTGCAACCTTGCTGATCGGAAGACCGGCGTTCGCCAACTATCATGCGTCCTCCATTCACACATTCCACGTAAGGAATCGGTAAATCATGCGTTATCTGGCACAACAAGCCGAAGCACTGCTGTTCCAACTCTCACACATCGGCGGCATGGGAACTTGGGCCGACTCTGAACTGTTCGGTCACGCGGATGTGACTACAGTGCAAGCCCTGCTCGAATCCGCCAGCAGTTTTGCCGGTGAATTTCTGGTGCCATTGGCGACGAGCGGTGATCGGGAAGGTTGTCATTTGCACGATGGCCGCGTGTCGCTGCCGAGCGGCTCTGTGGATGTTTTCCGCCAATGGGTCGAGCTTGGCTTCCCTGCGTTGGGTCTGCCGCAATCGATCGATGGCCTTGGTCTTCCCAGCGCCGTGCAATCCGCCGTGCAGGAATTGTGCGATGGTGCGAATCTTTCGATGGGCATGCTGTTCATCAATCTTCGCTGCGCTGCGTTGGCCTTGTTGAAAAGCGCCACCGCCGACCAACAGCAGCGTTGGCTGCCGGGTATCATGGCCGGCACGCTCGCGACGACGATAGCCATCAGCGAACCCCAGGCAGGCTCCGATGTCGGACGTATACGCACTCAAGCCGCGCCGCAGCCCGACGGCAGCTTCAGGCTGAGTGGCAGCAAGATTTGGATCTCTTACGCCGATCACGATGCAACCGGCGACATCCTGCACCTGGCGCTGGCACGACTGCCTGACGGCGAAACCGGCTCTCGCGGCCTGAGCCTGTTCGCGGCGCCAAAACTGCTGGATGGCAAACACAACGGTGTCGAAGTGCTGCGGCTTGAACACAAGATGGGTTTGCATGCCTCGCCAACCTGCGTGCTCGAATTCACCAATGCCCGTGCAGAGTTGATCGGCGAACCCGGCAAGGGGCTCGCCGCCCTGTTCGTCATGATGAACGCGATGCGACTGGCCGTGGCCGTGCAGGGTTCCGCGGTCGCCAACGCCACGACGTTGCAAGCCCTTGCCTACGCGGCGGAACGTCCGCAAGGTGGCCATCCGCTGTCACCTCCCGTCAACATCATCGAACACGTCGATGTGCAACGCATGCTGCTGGAAATGACGGCTGAAAGCGAATTGATGCGGGCCTTGTCACTACGGATTGCCGCCATGCTGGACAAAGCGGAGCAGATGTCGACCAGGGGCGACACCGAGGCAACGCAGTGGCAGCGACTCGCCGAGCTGATCCTGCCGGTAGCCAAGACTTACAACGCGGAAACCGCTTTCACCGTCGCCAATACCGGCATCCAGGTGATGGGAGGTTATGGCTACACCAGCGACTATCCGATCGAACGCATGGCTCGCGACATCCGCGTCGCCGCAATTTACGAAGGCACCAGCGGCATACAGGCGCTCGACTTTGTCAAACGCAAGGTGGCGGGCGACCAAGGCGTGGTTTTGCAGCAACTGCTGACGATGATTGACTCCTCTCTGACCAATGGAACCAGCCCCTTCGTCACCGCCTGGCCCGAGGTCAGGTCAGCAGTGCAAATCGCCCTCGCCAGGGCGCTTACGATGTCAAAACAACAATCAAGGACAGTGGAAGGCGGTGCCTACGCCTCATTGCAACTGACTGCGCTTGCGCTGCACTGCTGGAACGGCCATGCGCTTTACACAGCCGCAGATGACGCTTCCGAACATGGCGCACGCCTGCGCGCGGCGTTGCAATATTTCGCCGCCAGTGTCACTGCCAAAGCAGCACTCTGGTCGGCCCGCGCAGCGGCTGAAATTCCCGACTTTTCTTACGTCAAATAGGATTTGATCTTGCCCACCCTATCCGATAAGTTACCGGCGCTGCTTCCGCCGCAACCAATTCAGCCATAACTAGAAACTTCGTAATTTTCGTAATTATTATTCGTAATTAATGGAGCCTGCCATGTCCGCAATCCAGCCCCCCGTCCAAGAGTACCAACTGTTTATAGACAACGCTTACACCCCGTCTGCATCGGGCGTGTACAGCGACGACATGAATCCGGCCACCAACACGGTCTATGCCCGCGTGCAAAATGCCGGCAAGGCAGACGTGGAAAAAATT
>DATJXP010000126.1:0-3969 GCA_035500035.1 Candidatus Acidiferrum sp.
CATCATCTGGCAGCCATTGCACATGCCGAAACCCAACGTGTCGCCACGCTGGAAGAACCGCTCGAACTCGGCGCGCGCGCGCGCATTGAACAGGATGGACTTGGCCCAGCCTTCGCCGGCGCCGAGCACGTCGCCGTACGAGAAACCGCCGCAGGCCACCAGCGCATTGAAATTATCGAGCGTCACGCGGCCACTGATCAGATCGCTCATGTGCACGTCGATGGCGTCGAAGCCGGCGCGGTGAAATGCCGCCGCCATTTCCAGGTGCCCGTTGACGCCTTGTTCGCGCAACACGGCGATGCGTGGGCGCCGGCCCAGCTTGATATAGGGCGCCGCCACGTCTTCACGCGGATCGTAACCGAGTCTGGAATGCAATCCCGGATTGTCGTCGTCGCGGATGGCATCGAATTCCTCGCGTGCGCAATCGGAGTTGTCGCGGGCTGCCTGCATGCGATAGCTGGTTTCCGCCCACTGCGACTGCAGCTCGCTGCGCGTGGCGCGATACAGGGCGTTGCCACCGACGGTAATGGCAATATCGTTCCCCGCCTTCGGCGCACCGATGACGAAGCAGATATCGCCGAGGCCGTGGTCTTCGGCCAGTTCCAGTACTTTCGGCAGTTGCGTTTCCGCCACCTGCAACACCGCGCCGAGCTCTTCGGCGAACAGTTCGGCCAGCACGTCGATACCGTCGGCGATGGGATCGAGCGCGAGATCGAGACCGCAACGACCGGCAAACGCCATCTCCAGCAGCGTCACCAGCAGGCCGCCGTCGCTGCGATCGTGATAGGCCAGCAGCAATCGTTGCGACAACGCTTCCTGAATGAAGGCGAAGAAGCGTTTGAGATCGCTGGCGCTGTGCAGGTCGGGCGCGGCATCGCCGAGCTGGTTGTACACCTGCGCCAGTGCCGAACCGCCGAGGCGGTCCTCGCCCCAGCCGAGATCGATCAACAGCAATTTGCTCGGGCCGGCATCGAGCCGCAGTTGCGGCATCAGCGTCAGTCGCACGTCCTGCACCGGCGCGAAGGCGGAAATGATCAACGACAACGGCGCTGCCACGCACTTGGTGCCTTGCGCGTCCTGCCACTGCGTGCGCATCGACATCGAATCCTTGCCGACCGGGATCG
This sequence comes from Candidatus Acidiferrum sp., assembly GCA_035500035.1. Classification (GTDB taxonomy): domain Bacteria; phylum Pseudomonadota; class Gammaproteobacteria; order Pseudomonadales; family Pseudohongiellaceae; genus CAILUG01. The sequence goes on from DATJXP010000126.1 coordinate 1,125, forward strand.
TGATGCCGAGCTCCGGGCACAGTTCCATGCCCACCGCTTCGACCGTCTTGAACAGGTTCCAGTCTTCGCCGGGATAACCCGCGGCCGTCATCCAGTTGGCGCTCATGCGCACATTCGACAACGCGCCGATGTTGGCGCAGGCAATATTGGTAATGGCTTCGGCCACCGCCATGCGGCCGGAAGCCGGCGCATCGAGCAACGCCAGCGGCGTGCGTTCGCCCATCGCCATCGCTTCGCCGTGGTAGCTGTCGTACGTCAGCGTGGTGACGGCGGCGTCGGCCACCGGCACCTGCCACGGCCCCACCATCTGCTCGCGTGCCACCATGCCGGTGATCGAACGGTCGCCGATGGTGATCAGGAAACTCTTGCTCGCCACCGACGGCAGACGCAGCACGCGGCTTATTGCGTCTGCAAGCGAGATGGCTTTGGTGTCGAACGCGCGCTGGCGTTTGCGCAGTTGCAAAGCCTTGCGCTGCATCTTCGGCGGTTTGCCGAACAGCACCGGCATCGGCAGGTCGATCGGTTTGTTGCCGAAATGTCGGTCGGTCAACGTCAGGTGTTGCTCGGCAGTCGCCTCGCCGACGACGGCAAAAGGACAGCGCTCGCGTTCGCATAGCCTGGTGAAGGCGTCGATATCTTCTACGGCGACCGCCAGTACGTAACGCTCCTGCGATTCGTTGCACCACAATTCCAGCGGCGACAGCCCGGTTTCCGCGCTCGGTATCGTGCGCAGCTCGAAGCGGCCACCGCGCTCGCCGTCCTTGACCAGTTCCGGCAACGCATTCGACAAACCGCCGGCGCCGACGTCGTGAATGAAGCGGATCGGATTGTCGTCACCCATCGCCCAGCACTGATCGATCACTTCCTGGCAGCGGCGCTCCATCTCGGCGTTGTCGCGCTGCACCGAGGCGAAATCGAGATTGGCGTTGCTGCTGCCGGCCGCCATCGACGACGCGGCGCCGCCGCCGAGACCGATCAGCATCGCCGGGCCGCCCAGCACGACCAGCTTGGCGCCGACCGGAATGTCCTTCTTCTGCACGTGCGGTTCACGGATATTGCCGTAGCCGCCGGCGATCATGATCGGCTTGTGATAGCCGCGGATTTCGCTGACGCCACCCTGCTGCAACGCCGGCTCCGGCGTCTGCATTTCGAACGTGCGAAAGTAGCCGCACAGGTTGGGCCGACCGTATTCGTTGTTGAACGCGGCGCCACCGAGCGGCCCGTCGATCATGATCGAGAACGCCGATGCAAAGTGCTCAGGCTTGCCGAAATCGATTTCCCACGGTTGTACGAAGCCGGGAATTTTCAGATTGGAAACGGTGAACCCGGCGAGCCCCGCCTTGGGTTTGGAGCCGACGCCGGTGGCGCCTTCGTCGCGGATCTCGCCGCCGGCGCCGGTGGACGCGCCGGGATACGGTGCGATCGCCGTCGGATGGTTGTGTGTTTCCACCTTGGCCAGGATGTGTACCGGCTCTACGCGATACTGGTAGCTCTTGCTGGCCGGATCCGGAAAAAAGCGGCCGGCAGTAAAACCCTGGAATACCGCCGCGTTGTCCTTGTAAGCGGACAGGATGCCCTTGCTGTTGACTTGATGGGTGTTGCGGATCATGCCGAACAGCGATTGGTCGCGCGGCTTGTCGTCGATGGTCCACGACGCGTTGAATATCTTGTGACGGCAATGTTCGCTGTTGGCCTGCGCGAACATCATCAGCTCGATGTCGTTGGGATCGCGGCCCAACTCGGCGAATGCCTTCACCAGGTAGTCGATCTCGTCGTCAGCCAGCGCAAGACCGAGTTCGCGATTGGCGTTTTCCAGTGCCGCCTTGCCGCCATGGACGACCGGCACGCTGTGCATGCTCCGCGGCGGGTCGTGCGCAAACAGCGCGCTCGCCTGCTCGAGGGTTTGCAGCACACTTTGCGTCATACGGTCGTGCAATAGCGGCAGCAGCGCGGATATGGCTTCCGGCTCGACTCCATAAAGCCGATAGAGAACACCGCGTTCGAGACGCTTGACTGCAGTGAGGCCGCAGTTGCGGGCAATGTCGGTGGCCTTGCTGGACCACGGCGAAATGGTCCCCGGACGCGGCACTATCAGCAATTCCGCCGGCTGCGCCCCTGCCGGTACCGCCTCGTGCCCGGTTTCGGCCGGGCCATAACGCAACAGGCGATCCAATAGAGTGGATTCCTCTGTTTCCAGCCCACGTTCTGTGTCGATGAAATGCACGTAACGGGCATCGACCCGATGCAATGTCGGAGCGAGGAGTTGCAACTTGTTTAGCAGTTTGGCCCGGGAAAACGCAGAAAGCGCCGAAGCGCCTGGCAGGGTCAGCATCGTTGTACAGCCTGATAAAACGGGAGGGAGCAGCGAAAAGCGGCCCATTCTATCAGCCTGCCATGGCCCTCGCATGGGCGGAGTTTTGCCTGGACCACTGGCAAAGTTTGCCGATGTCAGGCCGTGCAAAAAGCCATCACGCCATATTTTGGTGCGTCACGAAAATATGGCGCACCAAAGTGTCGCGCCGCATACAGCGTGGCTCCATGGTTCAAACCTCGTCATTGGCAACAATCTTAATTAATTCTTAAGAATCAAAAGGATATCGAAATTGGCCCACCACTTGCTAAAGCCACGTCCAGGAAAACAACACTTTCCTCAATTGAAGGCAATTGCCAAATTTCAATCTGCAACCCAGGAGAAAGAAACATGCTCAAACTCAACAAATTGGCTGCAACGATAGCTCTGCTGGCCGCAGCCAGCGTGGCAGCAGCGGCGGATGCACCTCCAGCTCCGGCTGCTCCCAAGCTGTCGGATGTGCTGACTTCATCGGGGATCACTGCCACTGGCTAT